>JAPLKJ010000145.1 GCA_026388125.1 Elusimicrobiota bacterium | reverse complement strand
TTGCATTTTAACAAAATGTTGAAATGCAAGACCTGACCCAATTAACATTGTATAATTCGTTTTATGAGAAAACATTCCCTTTGTTTCGCTGCGGCGGCGGTGCTGGGGACGGCGCTTTTTTGCGCGCCCGCGCGGGCGGCCGACGAATCCCCGGCCAACGCGCTGCTGCTCATCCCCTCCGAAAAGACCGCCTTCGATGCCCGCTTCCAGGACTTCCTTAACAAGAACGGCGCCCGGCTCACCGAGTCCTTCCCGCCTTCGGCCTTCATCGGCTACGTGCCCGAAGATCTGGACGTGCAGCTGAAGAAAAAATACGGCGTGCAGGTCTACCGCGGCAAAGTTGACGACATCGCCGAATTCTTCAAATACGGCGAAACCGCCGTGCTGGCCGGCAACTCGTGGAACAAGCATTTCCAGGAGGACCCGCCCTCGGCCCCGATAGTGATCTCGCACCAGGTGAACCGGGCCGGCCCTGCCAAGATAATGCTGCGCTGGAACGAGGTTATGAAAGCCGTCACCTACCGCCTGCAGATAAGCTACGACAATGCCTTCCGCCGGATCGCGCTGGAAACCGTCCTGCCCGGCAACAGCTTCGAGCTCTGCACCCCTTTCTGGGCCGACGGCGTCTATTACTGGCGCGTGGCCGGCGAGCTCGTTCTTAACACGGGGCAGTCGCACGAGGGGGCCTTCTCCGACACTTATTCCTTCTCGGTCTCAAGGCCGGCCGCCGAAGCCAGGACGGCCGCGCCAGTGCTGCCGGCCGCCGCCAGGTTCAAGCGCCCCGCGCTCAGCTGGCCCAAAGACCCCGCCTTCAAGTATTACCGCCTGCAGGTTTCGCGCGACAAGGAGTTCTCCTCGCCCATGCTGGACGTGTTCACCGACACCGAAACCTACTCCGTGGCCGGCCTGCCGGTGGCGCGCGACACCGCCATCTACATGCGCCTGATGGGCGCCGACGAAACGGGGGCCGGCGCCTGGTCCGGGCCCTCGGAAGTGATCCTGGAGACCCCGGCCGGGCCGCCCGCCAAAAGCCGCAAACCCCGCCGCCGCCGGCGCGACAATTAACTTCGCGCCGCCGGTCTTATGGCGCGTGTATAAGTATACTGTTACATACAGGCTGTTGACTTAAACCCCACCGTGAATTATACTATCCGCACGGGCTTTGCTTCATCGGCCCCCTCTATGCACCGCACGATAACGCACCACGGAAGGTCCTTTCAGCGCTTTCAGGCCGCCTGCCTGGCCGCCCTGTTCGCGTGCGGCCTGGCGCGGCCGGCCGGCGCCGTCCCCGCCAATCCGCGGCTTACCACCGTGCAGCAGGCCGACGGCACTAAAGTAGCGGTAAGCCTGAAAGGCGACGAATTCTACCACTGGAACGAGGACGCCGCCGGCTACACGGTGGTCCGCGACACCGCCGCGAAGAACTGGGTCTACGCCGAAAGAACCTCCTCAGGCGCGCTGAGGCCCGGCGGGCATAAAGTAGGCGCGGCCGAGCCAGCCCGCCTGGGCCTTGAAAAAGGCCTGCGCGACGAGAGCGTCGTCAAGCGCGCCAAGGCCAGCCGCACGCAGCGGGAAACCTCCCGCCCGAACCGCGTGTCGGCCAGCGGGGCCGCCGCGGCCGGCTCTAAAGCCGCCCCGGCGCGGACGCCCGCGCCGGTTGTGGGTACCATGAGGAACCTGGTTATCCTGGCCCGGTTCGCCGGCTCGCCGGTGCCCACGTTCACGCCGGCGCAGTTCACCAGCCTTTTCAACACCAGCGGTTACAACACTGACGGCGCCGCTGGCTCCGTGCAGGATTACTATAAGCAGGTCTCCTACGGCAAACTCACCGTGCAGTCGGTGGTCTCGCCGTGGGTAGTGCTGCCTAATACGTACGATTACTATGGCGCCAACGACCCCGACGGCTACGACCTTTACCCGCGGGAGATGGCGCGCGATGCCATCAACGCGCTGCACGCCACCGGCTTCGACTTCAGCCCGTTCGACGCGAACGGCGACGGCGAGATAGACGGGCTCACCATCATCCATTCCGGCCGCGGCGAGGAATACGGCGGCAACAATCAAGACTACATCTGGTCGCACCAGTGGGAGTTGATCTCGCCGATAACCTACGACGGCGTGCGCATGAGCATGTATCACACCGAGCCCGAGATCCGCGGCTGGGACGGCGATTCCGGCGGCATAACCCGCATAGGCGTTATCTGCCACGAGACCGGCCATTTCCTGGGCCTGCCCGACCTTTACGACACGACCGACGCCACCTCCGGCCTGGGCAATTTCTGCCTGATGTCCGGCGGCTCCTGGAACGGCAACGACGGCACCTCCCCGGCGCATATGAGCGCCTGGTGCAAAAAAGAGCTTACCTGGGCCGCGGCCACGCAGCTTACCAGCGGCGGCACCAAATCACTCGCCGAGATAGAGATCAGCTCCAACTCGCTGTACCTGCTGCGCGACGCCACTTTCCCGTCCGGCGAATATTTCCTGCTGGAGAACAGGCAGGGCTACGGCTTCGATTCCGGCCTCCCCGGCACTAACCGCGGCCTGCTCATCTGGCACGTGGACGAGAACCGCAGCGACAACACCGACCCCGCCCATTACATGGTATCGCTGGAGGAAGCCAGCGGCACGCAGCACCTGCATATTTCCACGGGTATCGGGGGGAACGACTCCGACTATTACCGCTCCGGCAACAACACCAGCTTCACCGACAGCACCACGCCCGACAGCAGAAGCTATTACGGCACCACGCTGAAGCTGCCCGTCACTTCGGTCTCCGCCACGGGCAACCCCATGACCTTCTTCCTGGGCGTGCCCGATATCTCCTCGCCCACCTCCGTCTCACCGGTCAACGACGGCACCGGCGCGGACATTACCTATACCACGTCGCTCACCCAGTTGTCCGCCAACTGGAGCGCCTCCGCCGACGCGCAGTCGGGCATAGCCCGGTACTGGTACACCATTGGCACCAGCGCCGGCGGCACCGACGTGCTGGACTGGACCGACGCAGGCATGGCCCTGGCCGTTACCAAGGCCGGCCTGGACCTGACCAACGGGCAGACCTATTATTTCTCGGTAAAGGCCGAGAACGGGGCCGGCCTCACTTCCCCGGTGGCCACCTCCAACGGCCAGAAAGCGGACGCCACAGCTCCCTCCGTGGTGGCCTCGGTCTACGACGGTTCCTCTTCGGGCGTAGACGCCGTGTTCTCCGGCTCGCTCACCGACCTGTCCGCCAACTGGACCGCGGCCGCCGACGGGGAGTCGGGCGTGGTGAAGTATTTGTACGCCATAGGCACTACCGCCGGCGGCACGAATATCCGGGGCTGGACCGACAACGGCGCGGCCACCAGCGTAACGGCCGCCGGGCTGAGCCTGAGCAACGGCGGTAAGTACTATTTCTCCGTTAAGGCCGAGAACGGCGCCGGCCTCACGGCCGTGCCGGCCAATTCCGACGGGCAGACGGTGGACAACACCCAGCCCGCCATCGTGGGCACGGTCAACGACGGCACTGGCGCCGACGCGGCCTTCTCCGGCTACAACAACCAGCTGTCGGCCAACTGGACCGCCTCCAGCGATGCGCAGTCGGGCATTGTCAGGTACTGGTACGCCATAGGCACCACCCCCGGCGGCTCGCAGGTGCTGGGCTGGACCAACAACGGCCTCGGCCTCAGCGTAACCCGCACCGGCCTTAGCCTGGCCGACGGGCAGAAATATTATTTCATGGTCAGGGCCGAGAACGGCGCCGGCCTGTTCTCGCTCGGCGCCGCCACCGACGGCCAGACCGTGGACATCACGCCGCCGGGCAGCGTGCCGCAGGTTTACGACGGCGACGCCGCGGGCGTGGACGCCGCGTACGCCGGCTCCGTGACCCGCCTGAGCGCCAACTGGAGCGCGGCCGCCGACGCGCAGTCGGGCATAGCCAAATACTGGTACGCCATAGGCTCCATCCCCGGCTCCGCCGACGTGGCCGATTGGACCGACAACGGCGCCGCCGCCGCCGTCACCCGCGGCGGGCTGTCGCTGAACAACGGCGAGATCTATTACTTCACGGTGAAGGCAGAGAACGGCGCGGGCCTGCAGTCCGCCGCCGTGAACTCCGACGGGCAGCAGGTGGACCTTGACCTCACGCCGCCGGCCGCCGTGGCGCAGGTCAACGACGGCACCGGCGCAGACACCGATTACGCCGGTTCCATGACCCAGCTGTCCGCCAACTGGACCGCCTCCAGCGACCCGCAGTCGGGGCTGGCGCACTACTGGTACGGCATCGGCACGGGCGCCGGGCTTACCGACGTGGCGGGCTGGACCGACAACGGCCTGCTCACCGCCGTGACCAGGACGGGCCTGACGCTGGAGAACGGCCGGACCTATTATTTCACGGTCAAGGCCGAGAACGGCGCCGGGCTTCTCTCCGGCCCCGCGAACTCGGACGGCCAGACGGTGGCCGTCTCCTCGGCCGACCCCATAGGCCAGGTCAACGACGGCCTGGGCACGGACATCGACTACGTGAGCTCCCTGAACACTCTCAGCGCCAACTGGAGCCAGTCGGCCCACGCCAGCGGCATAGACCATTACGCTTACGCGGTGGGCACCACTTCCGGTTCCACCAACGTGGCCGGCTGGACCAGCTCCGGCCTGGACCGGCACGTTACTGTAACGGGCCTGGGCCTGTCGGGCGGCGTCACCTATTACGTTTCCGTGAAAGCTTACCCGGTGGTGGGCGCGCCTTCCGCCGTTACCAGCTCCGACGGCCAGAAAGTGGACATCACCAGCCCCACCGCGCAGGTGGCCATACTTTCCGCGGTGCCGGCCAATGTCGGGGCTTTCTCCGCCAGGCTCACCGTCAACGAGGCCAATGCCGTGGCCGGCACGCCCACGCTGGCCATAGCGCCCGGCTGCGGGGCCGAAACCGTGCCCCTCACCCTGTCCTTCCAGGGATCTTCCGTATGGATGGCGGCCGGCTACGTTGAAACCTGGTTCTCCACCGGCACCGCCTGCCTGCGCTTCTCCGCCTCCGACCTGGCCGGCAACACCGGCACCGCGCTGGGCGGTGCGGGCGCCACCTTCAACGTTGATCCCGTTATCTCCGGCGCCGCCGGCGCCACGCTGACCAACAGCGACGGCAACGGCGTGCTGCTGCCCGCCGGGGTGCTGAGCGGCAGCCTGTTCGTTTCTATCTCCACCGTGGCCGCGGCGCGCTACGCCGCGGCCGACCTGGCCGCCGGCGGCACGCAGAAGATCTTTCCCGCCGACCTCGTGCGCGAATTTGCCGCCCGGGACACGGCCTCTGTCCCCATTACCACCTTCGACCTTCCGGTCACCATCACGCTGTCCTACCCGGACGCCGACTCCGACGGCCGCATTGACGGCAACCTGATAGACGAGAACCTGGCCCGCATCTATTATCTCGACGAGCCGCACAACCTCTGGACGCCGGTGCCTGGCTGCGTGCGCGATACCGTGCTGAACACCGTTTCAGCCGACGTCAGCCATTTCTCTGTGTATTCCGTAAGGGCGCAGGGTCTGCAGAGCGTCAGCCTGGGCGGCCTTAAGGCGTATCCCAACCCCTGCGACCTGACCCGCAACCCGGCGGTGAACATCTCGGGCATACCGCTGGAGGCCGCGAACGTTAAGGTTTACATCTACGACTCGGCCGGCGACCTGGTGCGCACGCTCACGGCGGGCGACGGCATAACCGCGCTCAACGCGGTGTACTGGAACGGTCGGCTGAAGAACGGCGGCAAGGCCGCCACCGGGCTTTACCTGTACGCGGTAAAGACGTCCAATTACAGCAGCGGCAAGGGGAAATTCTTCATCGTCTGGTAGCGCTTTCGGCGATCTTATGAAAGGCAAGTACCTGTCGGCCCTCCTGTTCCTCTCCGCCCTCCCGGCATCCGCCGCCGGAACGGGCTCGGAGGCGCTGTCCTTCCTTAAGATCGACACCGGCGCGCGCGCGGCCGCGCTGGGCGGCGCATACGCGGCCCTGGGCGACGACGCCTCCAGCGTTTTTTACAATCCCGCCGGCGCGGCTTTCGTGGACCGCAAAGAGTTCGTTTTTTCGCACGACCAGTGGCTGGACGGCCTGCAGCACGAGAGCGTGGCCTACGTGCAGCCCGTCAACACCATCTACACGGCTTTCGCCGGCACCAACCTGCTGCTCAGCGGGAACATGGACAGGCTGGACGCTTCCGGCGATAAGGTGGGGGATTTCCACACCGTGGAAGGGGAACTGAGCCTCGGCTTCGCGGCCGACCTGGGCCGCGACTGGCTGGCCGGCGCGGCCTTCAAAGGGCTTTCCCAGGCGGGGTTCGGCCGCAAGGCCTCCGCGGTGGCTGGCGACGCGGGCGTCCTGGCCGGCTTCGGCCGGCTGCGGCTGGGGGCCTCGGTCTCGAATTTAGGCGGCGCCCTCAAGCTCGGTTCCTACACCTTCCCGCTGCCGCTGATAATACGGGCCGGCGCTTCCCAGGCGCTCAACGACCACCTCTGGCTGGCGGCCGACTACGTGAAGGCGGGCAGCGCCGACGGCGCACTATGCGCCGGCGCGGAGGCCGCGCTTAATATGAAGGCCGACGAGCTTTTTTTCGTGCGGGCCGGCTACAGGACCGGCCGCACCGGCGCCGTCGGCGGCAGCTTCACCGCCGGGGTGGGCCTGCGCGAAAAGGACATGCGCCTGGATTACGCCTACGTGCCCTACGGCGTGCTGGGCGTAACGCACAGGCTGAGCCTTTCCATTAATTTCGGGGTCGTGCGCGACCTGCTGCCCAAAGTTAAGCATTACCCGCGCGGCTACGCCGTTCCCAATGAGCGCGAGCCGGTGTCAAAAAAGAAGAAGCCTTCCGAAACTAAGAAAGCTCCCTCGATCGCTCCGTTCACCTGGTAGCTGTTCAGCGGTCCAAACCCAAAGCCTCCAGCCATTCCGCTTTCTTCGCGCCCGGCGCGAAAGCCGCGGCCCTTTCGCGGGCCGCGCCGCCCAGCCGGGCCAGCCGCGGCGCGTCGGCCAGCAGTTCCTTTATCTTTTCCGCCCAGAGCTTTTCCTGCGCGTCGGCGTCCGCGCCGAACTCGGGGGGGGACGCCGGGAACGGCGGCATCAGCAGCCCGGTGGCCGTCTCTTCCGGCGCGGCGGCCGCGGCCAGGGGGTCGGTGCCCGGCGCCAGCAGTTCCCTGGGGCCCGAGCGGCAGTCGGCCGAGATCACCGGCAGGCCGCAGGCCAGCGCTTCTATGACGGCGTTGGGCAGCCCTTCCCACAGCGAAGTGAAAGCGAACAAGCGCGCCCGCGCCAGGAATTTAAAAGGGTTGGCCTGGAATCCGGCGAAAAAAACGTCCTCGGCGCCCGGCGCGCTGCCGCCGCCGGCGTTGTGCGCCGCCAGGTCCAGGTCTTCGCACTGGCACAGCAGGCCGCGCTTCAGCTCCCCTTCGCCCAGGAACACCAGCGCGGCTTCGGGCACGGTCTTTTTAACCTCGGCGAAAATGCACAGCAGGCGCCAGTGCGCCTTGGCCGCGGTAAGGCGGCCGCTGGTAATTATCACCGGCCGCCGGAATACCGCGTCGTACCCGGCGGGCAGCGGCCCCGCGGCCTGCTCCGCCACGGCCGCGGTGTCGCAGGAATTATAGATCACCTTTATCTTCCCCGGGGGGAAACCAAAATTCTCTTCGAGGTCCCGCGCGTTGCCCCGGGAGTTGGCCAGCGTCAGCGCCGCCTCCGGGTACAGCCGGCGTATCAGCGGCTTTATCAGCGCGCCGCGCAGGCCGGTGAATTCGCGCGAAGGCTGCGTAACCTCGCAGACCACGGCGCGGTGGCCGCTCGCGCGGGCGGCCAGCACGTTGGCGAAATTGGAGCGCTGCATGAAGGAAAGCACGGTGTCGCCGGGACCGCACACGGCGGCCAGGCGCCGGGCGTAATGCGGCAGCAGCAGGGTTTTCAGCGCGCCCGGCAGGCCGGCGCCCCAGGGCGTAAGGCCCCCGGCGCCGTCCAGCACCAGGAACTCAGCCCCCAGCGTCCGGGCCAGCAGCGCGGCCTGTATCTCCGCCCCGCCCCCGAACCTGGAATTGACAAGTATCTTTAACATAAAATGGGGGTCAGGTCTTGCATTTCAACATTTTGTTGAAATGCAAGACCTGACCCCATTAACATTACAGCAGGAATCCGGTTATAGCGGCGCTCATGAAGCAGGCCAGCGACCCGCCCAGTACGGCGTACATTCCCAGGCGGGCAATGTCGGGGCGGCGTGAAGGCGCGAGCGCCCCCAGGCCGCCTATCTGTATGGCTATGGAAAGGAAGTTGGAGAACCCGCACAGCGCGTGCGCGGCTATTATCAGCGAGCGCTGGCTGATTGCGGCCGGGTTATCTTTAAGGAAAGTGGCCATGTTCAGGTAAGCCACGAATTCGTTGAGCACCGTCTTCTGGCCTATCCAGTTGGCTATCTGCGGCGCCTCGTTCATGGGAATGCCCATCAGCCAGGCCACCGGAGTAAGCACCAGGCCGAAGATC
>JAPLKJ010000016.1 GCA_026388125.1 Elusimicrobiota bacterium | reverse complement strand
TGCCGCTCAAGGACATCTTCGTCATCACCAACGAGGCTTACCTGTTCCACGTGCACGAGGACCTCAAAGCCGTCTCCCCGGCCATAGAGAACAACGTGATACTAGAGCCCGTCGGGCGCAATACCGCGCCGGCCATAGCGCTGGTACTGAAGTACTGCCTCGAAAAACTCAAGTGCGCCAAGGACGAGGTCATCTTCATCTGCCCCTCCGACCATATCATCCAGCCGGTGGGGAAATTCGCCGCTTACGCCCGGCAGGCCGAAGCGGCCGCCAGGGCCGGCAGCATCGTTACCTTCGGCATCAAGCCGGACCGCCCGGAGACGGGCTACGGCTACATCAAGAAAGGCGTCAAGGCCCCCGGCGGCGGCGGGGTTTCGAAGGTGGAGAAGTTCGCCGAGAAGCCCGACCTGAAGACCGCGGAGAAATACGTGGCGGCGGGCAGCTATTACTGGAACTCGGGCATGTTCGCGTTCACCATCGGCACCATGCTCGCCGAGTTCAAAGCTTACGCGCCGGAGATCGCCCGCCGGCTGGGCGCGACGCTGGCGAAGATGACCGCTGATTTCAGGAACATGCCGTCCATCTCCATCGACTACGCCGTGATGGAGAGATCAAAAAAAGCCGCGGTGCTGCCCATCGACATCCTCTGGTCCGACGTGGGCTCCTGGGATTCGCTGCCGGAGGTCATCAAGCCCGACCACGACGGCAACGTGAAGGTGGGCGACGTGCTGGCGCTGGACACCAAGCGGACCATCGTGATGGGTGAAAGCCGCCTGGTGGCCACCATAGGGCTGAAGGACCTGATAGTGATCGACACCGTGGACGCGCTGCTGATAGCGCGGCGCGGGCAGGCGCAGCGCGTGAAGGAAGTGGTGGAACTGCTCAAGGAGCGCAAGCGTAAAGAGGTTGTGGAACATCTCACCACCTACCGCCCGTGGGGCTACTTCGTGGTGCTGGAGGAAGGCCCGCGCTACAAGATAAAGCGCATCGTTCTGAAACCGGGCCAGAAGGTGAGCCACCAGCTGCATTACCACAGGAGCGAGCACTGGATCATAGTGAAAGGCACGGCCCGGGTAACGCTGGGCAGGAAGACCATGCTGGTGCACGAGAACGAAAGCACCTACGTGCCCAAGTCCACGGAGCACCGCCTGGAGAACCCGGGCCGCGTGCCGCTGGAGATGATAGAGGTGCAGAACGGCGAGTACGTGGGCGAGGACGATATCGTGAGGCTCAGCGACATCTACGGCCGCAAGCAGTAGGCCGGGCCGCGGCGGATATGAAAATGATCAAAGACCTCTGGGGTTTTCTCCGGCAGCGCAAGAAATACTGGCTGGTCCCTATAGTCATACTGCTGCTGGTGCTGGGGGCGCTGATCGCGCTTACCTCCGGCTCGCCGGAGACGCCGTTCGTCTATACGCTTTTTTAGCTGTTCGTCGGTTACCGGGAGATAATCTATGAAAGTAGTCATACTTGCGGGCGGGATGGGGACGCGGCTGAGCGAAGAGACCGACATGAAGCCGAAGCCCATGGCCGAGATAGGCACAAAGCCCATGCTCTGGCACATCATGAAGATCTACTCGCATTACGGGTTCAACGATTTCGTGCTGTGCCTCGGCTATAAAGGCTACCTGATCAAGGAATATTTCGCCAACTACTTCCTGCACCAGGCCGACGTGACCATAGACATGAAGAACAACAAGATGGAGGTGCACCACAAGAAGGCCGAGCCCTGGAAGGTGACGCTGGTGGATACCGGGCTGGACACCATGACCGGCGGCCGCATAAAGCGTGTGCAGGAATACGTCGGAAAAAATACTTTCATGCTCACCTACGGCGACGGCGTTTCCGATATCGATATAAAAAAACTTGTCGCCTTCCATAAAAAACGCGGGGGTTACGCCACCCTTTCCGCCATCCAGACCCTCGGCCGCTTCGGAGCCATTAAAATGTCGCCGGACGGGGCCGTGCGGGTCTTTCACGAAAAACCGAAGGGCGACGGGGTGTGGATAAGCGGCGGTTTCTTCGTACTTGAGCCCGAGGTCTTCGACTATATCGGGGAAGGGGACGCCACTGTCTGGGAGCGCAAGCCTTTGGAGAAGCTCGCTTCCGAAGGGCAACTTGCGGCTTACCGGCACGCCGGTTTCTGGAAGTGCATGGATACCCTGCGCGACAAGATAGAGCTTGAGAACCTCTGGAAATCCGGCCAGGCGCCCTGGAAAATATGGAAATAAAGCCTTCCTGGAAAAATAAAAAAGTGTTCCTGACCGGGCATACCGGTTTTAAAGGCGCCTGGCTTTCCATCTGGCTGGAGTCCCTTGGCGCCAAGGTCACCGGGTACGCGCTTAAGCCGCCTACCAGGCCCAGCCTTTTCGAGCTGTGCCGGCTGGACCGGCGCGTTAGATCCAATATCGGCGACGTGCGCGACGCGGCCGGGCTCAAGCGGGCCCTGCTGGCCGCCAGGCCGGAAATAGTCATACATATGGCGGCGCAGCCGCTGGTGCGGGAGTCCTACCGCGCTCCGGCGGAAACCTACTCCACCAACGTGATGGGCACGGTGAACCTGCTGGAGGCCGTGCGCGCCTGCGGCTCGGTCAGGGCCGTGGTGAACGTCACCACCGACAAATGCTACGAGAACAGGGAACACCTGCGCGGCTATAAAGAGGGGGAGCCGCTGGGCGGCTACGATCCGTACTCCAGCAGCAAGGCCTGCTCGGAACTTGTGACTTCGGCCTACCGCAGTTCTTTTTTCAACCCGGCCGACTATAAAAAGCACGGCGTAGCGGTGGCCACCGCCCGCGCCGGCAACGTTATCGGCGGAGGGGACTGGGCGGCGGACCGGCTTATCCCGGATATCATACGGGCGGCATTGCGCGGCGAGAAGGTGCGCATCCGCAACCCGCGCGCCATCCGCCCCTGGCAGCACGTGCTGGAGCCGCTGGCGGGCTACCTGGACCTGGCCGAGAAGCTTTATACGAACGGTCCGCGCTACGCCCAGGGCTGGAACTTCGGGCCCGACGCCGGCGACGCCAAAGACGTGGAATGGATAGTAAAGCGCCTGTTCGCGGCCTGGCCGGAGGCGCCGGGCTACGTGATAGACAGGGGCCGGCACCCGCACGAGGCTCATTTTCTTAAGCTGGATTCTTCAAAAGCCCGGCGTGAGCTGGGCTGGGCCCCGCGCTGGCATATAGGCGAGGCCATAGACAGGATAGTAGCCTGGACCCGCGCCTGCGCCGCCAAAGAAGATCTGCGCGAGGTCTGCCTGCAGCAGATCCGGGAGTACGCGGTTAAGCTGTAGAAAGGAACACGATGAAACGCGAAGAAATTTTAAAAGCCGTCGCCGCCTACCACTCGGCCGCTTTCGCGGCCAGGCCTTTTAACAGGGAAAAGGACACCGTCCGCTACGCCGGCAGGGTGTTCGACGAGAAAGAGCTGGTGGCCCTGGTGGATTCTTCGCTGGATTTCTGGCTCACCGAGGGCCGCTACGCCGAAAGCTTCGCCGAGAAGATCTCGGATTTCCTGGGCGTAGAGAACGTCATCCTGACGAATTCCGGCTCGTCCTCCAACCTGCTGGCGCTGTCGGCCCTGACCTCTAAAAAACTGGGCAAAAAAAGGCTTGTCCCGGGCGACGAGGTAATTACCGTCGCGGCGGGCTTCCCGGCCACCGTCACACCCATCCTGCAGAACGGGCTGGTCCCCGTTTTCGTGGACGTGGAACTTCCCTCCTACAATATCAATATCGAAAGCCTTAAAAAGGCCGTCTCGTCAAAAACCCGCGCCGTTTTCCTCGCCCATACGCTCGGCAACCCGTTCAACGTCGACGAGGTGCTGAAGGTGGTGAAAGAGCATGACCTCTGGCTGATAGAGGACAACTGCGACGCTTTCGGCAGCCGCTATAAGGGAAAATATACGGGGACTTTCGGCCACATCGCCACCATCTCTTTTTACCCGGCCCACCACATCACCACGGGGGAAGGCGGCGCGGTAGTGACCAATAATGAGCAGCTGGCCCAGATCATCCGTTCGTTCCGCGACTGGGGGCGCGACTGTTACTGCGCCGGCGGTGAGAATAACACCTGCGGCAAGCGCTTCTCCCAGCAGTTCGGGACGCTGCCGGCGGGCTACGACCATAAGTATGTCTATTCCGAGCTCGGCTACAATCTGAAAATGACGGATATGCAGGCCGCGATAGGCTCCGTCCAGATGGATAAGCTGGAGATGTTCGGCGAAAAGAGGCGCGCGAATTTCAAGCGGTACCAGCAGGTCTTCTCCGCCTACGCGGAATTCTTTATCCTCCCGGAGGCCACCCCTGGCGCGGACCCTTCCTGGTTCACCTATCTCCTCTCGGTAAGGGAGAACGCTCCCTTCACGCGCAATGAGCTGGTGACCTTCCTTAACGAGCGCCGCATAGAGACCCGGAACATCTTCGCCGGCAACATGCTCCGCCAGCCGGCTTTTATAGACAGGCCCTGCCGGGCGGAGGGGAAACTGCCCGTGACGGACTTCGTCATGAACAATACGTTCTTTCTCGGAACCTACCCCGGCATGACGGAGGAGATGTTCTCCTACGTCGGGGACTGCGTCGCCGAATTCATGGGCAAATATTCAAAATGATAGTAAAAAAATACAGGTCCGAGGTGGTTTCGGTCTCAAATCCTGTCGCCGACATCAGGACCGTCACGCTGCGCCCTCTTGATAAGCCCTATAAATATAATCCCGGCCAGTTCCTTCACCTTGCGCTTGACGAGTTCGACCCGGCCCGGCCCTGGCCGGAATCGCGCTGTTTCTCCATGCAAAGTTCCCCGGACCAGGAGACGATACGGCTAACGTTCGCCGCGAAAGGAAAATTCACCGCGCGCATGGCGCTGGAGCTCGTTCCCGGGAAGATCATCTGCGTGAAGCTGCCCTACGGGGACCTTTTTTCCTCCGGCCCCGGTACGCAGGCGTCCGTTTTTATCGCGGGAGGGACCGGCATTACGCCCTTCCTTTCGCTGTTCACGTCCCAGGCTTTCGCGGCTTACCGCGGGCCGAAGCTTTATTTCGGCGTCAGGA
>JAPLKJ010000303.1 GCA_026388125.1 Elusimicrobiota bacterium | reverse complement strand
GGGCGTCGGGCAAGGAGCGCATCATCCTGCTCGCCATCGAGGACATCACCGAGCGCAGGGAGATCGAGGACGGCCTGGAAAAAGCCCGCAAAGAACTGGCGGCCACCAAGATCTCCGAAGACGCGGCCCGCGAATACTCCGACAGCATCATCAACACCGTGCGCGAGCCGCTGATCTCGCTGGACCAGGACCTGCGGGTGGTCTCGGCCAGCCGCTCTTTCTATGAAGTCTTTAAAGTGAACCCCGAAGAGACCGTGGGCCAGCTTATCTACGACCTGGGCAACAAGCAGTGGGATATCCCCAAGCTCCGGGAACTGCTGGAGACCATCCTGCCGCAGGAAGCCACCTTCGACAACTACGAGGTGGAGCACGATTTCACCGCCATAGGCCGCCGCATCATGCTCCTGAACGCCCGGCAGATACAACGGGCGTCGGGCAAGGAACGCATCATCCTGCTGTCCATCGAGGACATCACCGCGCGCAGGGAGATCGAGGACGGGCTGGAAAAAGCCCGCAAAGAACTGGCCGCCACCAAGATCTCCGAAGACGCGGCCCGCGAATACTCCGACAGCATCATCAATACCGTACGCGAACCGCTGATCTCGCTGGACCAGGACCTGCGGGTGGTCTCGGCCAGCCGCTCCTTCTATGAAGTTTTCAAAGTGAACCCCAAAGAGACCGTCGGCCAGCTTATCTACGACCTGGGCAATAAGCAGTGGGATATCCCCAAGCTGCGGGAACTGCTGGAGACCATCCTGCCGCAGAAGACCACCTTCGACAATTACGAGGTCGCGCACGATTTCGCCGACATCGGCCGCCGCATCATGCTCCTGAACGCCCGGCAGATCCAAAGAGCGTCGGGCAAAGAGCGCATCATCCTGCTGTCCATCGAGGACATCACCGAGCGCAGGCGGTTCGAGACCGAACTGCGCCAGGCCAAGGAAGCGGCCGAGGTGGCGAACCGCTCCAAAAGCGCCTTCCTGGCCAACATGTCGCACGAGATACGCACCCCGATGAACGCCATCCTGGGCTTTTCCCAGCTGCTGCGGCGCGACGCGGAAGCCACGCCCAAACAGCGGCAGCAGATAGAGACCATCAACCGCAGCGGCGAACACCTGCTGTCGCTGATAAACGACATTTTGGAGATGGCCAAGGCGGAAGCCGGCCGGACCACGCTGAACCCGTCGGCTTTCGACCTGCACGCTTTGATAGGCGACGTGGAAAAGATGCTGCGGCCGCGCGCCGAAAGCAAAGGCCTGCGGCTGGACGTGGAATGGAGCAGGGAACTGCCGCACTACGTGCTGGCCGACGAGGGCAAGCTCCGGCAGATCCTGCTGAACCTGCTCAGCAACGCCGTAAAATTCACCATGAACGGCGCGGTTACTTTGCGCGTAGCCTCGCGGCCCGGCGCCGCGCAGGGAGTAACCCTGACGGCGGAAATAGAGGACACGGGCCCGGGCATAGAGCCGCAGGAACTGGACCGGCTGTTCCATCCGTTCGAACAGGCGCAGGCGGGCAGGGCGGGCGGCACCGGCACCGGGCTGGGGCTGGCCATCAGCCGCGGCTACGCGCGCCTGATGGGCGGAGATATCACGGTGGCTAGCCGGCCGGGAGAGGGCTGTATTTTCAGCTTTAACACCGCCCTCGCCGAAACGTCGCCCGCGGACGCGGTGGGCAAGGTACAGCCGCGCCTGGTGAAAGAGCTTAAGCCGGGCCAGCCGCGGTACCGGGTGCTGGTAGTGGACGACAAAGAGGACAACCGGGAATTCCTGGGCCAGCTGCTCGGCCCGGCGGGGTTCGACGTCCGGCAGGCGGTCAACGGGGCGGACGCGCTGACCGAGTTCGAAGCGTGGGGCCCGCAGCTGGTGCTGATGGACCTGCGGATGCCGGTCATGGACGGCTATGAGGCCATGCGCCGCATCCGGGCCCTCGCCGGCGGCAAGGGCGTAAAAATAATCGCGGTAACAGCCAGCATCTTCGGCGAGATAAACCGGGACGCGTTCGGGGCCGGGGCCGACGAGCTGATACTCAAGCCTTTCAGGGAAGCGGAACTGTTCGACAAGATCCGCACCCTGCTGGGCGCGGAATACATCTACGAGGGTGAGGCCGAAGCGGCCGCCGCCGCCACGGAGGACATGGGAACGCTGAAGCAGGGCGCCCTGGCCAGCCTCCCGCCCGGGCTGGCGGCCCGGCTGCGCGAAGCCGCCATCAACGGCGATTTCCTCCTGCTCGGAGAACTGAACGTGCTGGTGGAGGCGCAGACTCCGCACCTGGCGGGGGCGCTGCGCTCGCTGGCCGGCAAATTCGACACGCCGCGCATACTCGAACTGCTGGCAAAGGATTGACCCCATGACAGCCAGCACGCTTGAACGGCCGCACGCCGCGAGCATCCTTATCGTGGACGATACGCCCGCCAACCTGGTACTGCTCTCGGGCATGCTGAAGGAGCGGGGCTATGCGGTGCGCGCCGCCGTCAGCGGGGAACTGGCGCTGCGGGCCGCCCTCAACGAGCCGCCCGACCTGGTCCTGCTGGACATCAACATGCCTGAAATGAACGGCTACGAGGTGTGCCGGCGCCTGAAAGCCGAAGGCCGCCTGAAAGATATCCCCGTTATTTTCCTGAGCGCGCTGAGCGAACCCGCCGACAAGGTAAAAGCCTTCGGCGCCGGCGGCGTGGACTATATAACCAAGCCGTTCCAGTTCGACGAGGTCTGCGCGCGCGTGGGAACGCATCTGCGCCTGCGCGGCCTGCAGCAGGAACTGGCCAGGCATAACCTGCACCTGGAAGCGCTGGTAAAGGAAAAAGCCGCGGAGATCTCCGACTCCCGGCTGGCGGCCATCCTGTCGCTGACAAAACTGGCCGAGTCCCGGGACAAGCACACCGGGGAGCATATCGAGCGCACGCGGACCTTCGCTACGGTCCTGGCCGGGAAAATGCGCGGCGATCCGCGCCACGCGGACATCATAACTGAAAGCTTCATAGAAAGCGTCTCGCATACCGCTCCCCTGCACGATATCGGCAAGGTAGGCATACTGGACAGCATCCTGCTGAAGCCCGGCCGCCTCACCCCGGGCGAGTTCGAGATCATGAAGACCCACGCGGCCATCGGGGCGGACACCCTGCGCACCGCGCGCGGCAGATATCCGGGCAGCCTGTTCCTGAACATGGGCAGCGACATCGCGCGCTCGCACCATGAAAGATGGGACGGCGGCGGCTACCCCGACGGGCTGGCCGGCGAGGCTATCCCCCTGGCCGCCAGGATCATGGCCGTAGCCGACGTTTATGACGCCCTGCGCACGCGGCGCCCGTACAAGCCCGCCTTCACGCACGAACAAAGCCGCGCGCTGATCCTGGAAGGCGCCGGCAGCCAATTCGATCCCTCCGCGGCGGCGGCCTTCAGGGCCATCGAAGCCGAATTCGCCGCTATCAGCGCGCGCCTGGACGACGGCGCGTACTGAGCCCGGCCGCAGGGGTTCATGGCACCGCGGAGGAAACATAATATGAACGAACCGATGAACACTAAAACAATGCCGAGCATCCTGATGGTGGACGATACGCCGGCGAACCTGGAGCTGCTCACCGGGATGCTCAAAGAGCGGGGCTACAGCGTGCGCGCCGCCGTCAGCGGAAAACTGGCGCTGCAGGCCGCCCGCAACGAGCCGCCCGACCTCGTCCTGCTGGCCATCAATATGCCCGGCATGGACGGCTACGAGGTATGCGCGGAACTTAAGGCCGACGAAAAACTTAAAGAGATCCCCGTCATTTTCCTGAGCGCGCTCAACGAGACCATGGATAAGGTGAAAGCCTTCCGCTCCGGCGGCCTGGACTACATCACCAAGCCGTTCCAGTTCGAGGAGGTGGAGGCGCGCGTAAAGATACACCTGGAACTGCTACGGCAGAAACGCCAGCTGCAGGAGAACTACGACGAGCTCAGCAGGCTGGAAAAACTGCGCGACACACTGGTGCACATGGTCATACACGACCTGCGCACCCCGCTCACGGTAATAGGCGGCTTCCTGGAACTCATCAAAGACGACCGGCAGAACTCGCTTACCAAGAAGTCCGGCCACTACATAATCGAGGCCAGGAACGCGGCGGACCAGATAGCCCAGATAGTCAGCGACGTGCTGGACGCCAGCAAGATGGAAGGCGGGCAGATGAAGCTGAAACTGGAGGACTGCGACCTGGCCGGAGCGGTGAAAGACAACATCTCCGCGCTGCAGGCGCTGGCGGAAAGCCGCGTGATCCGGTTCGCGGCCCCTGAAAGCCCGGTTGTTGTCCTGGCGGACCGGGATATAATTTTCCGGGTCATACAGAACCTGCTGGCCAACGCGCTGAAGTTCACGGCGGACGGCGGGACCATCCAGGCGGACATAGCGCCCGCCGGCGGCCGTATGCGCGTGAGCGTGCACGACAACGGGCCGGGCATCGCGCCTCAGTACCGGCAGAGAATATTCGACAAGTTCGCTCAGGTGGAACTGCCCGCCGGGCGGCAGAAACACTCTACGGGTCTGGGGCTTACCTTCTGCAAACTGGCGGTGGAGGCCCACGGCGGCAGCATAGGCGTGGACAGCGTCGAGGGCAAGGGCAGCACTTTCTGGTTCGAACTGCCGGCGAACGGCCGCGCGCGGAGCCCCGGTTAATTATGAAAATAAAAGCGAACAAGATAGCGCTGAAACTGTCTTTATTAGCCTCGCTCTTCGTCCTGGCGATCATCGTGGCGATGACGTGCATACTGCTACAGCAGGGGGAGCAGCTGATGGTAGCGGAGCTGAAGCTCAGGTCTATCGCGTACGCCCGTTCGGCCGGAGAAGCTATTTCCCGCCGGCTCGACCTTTTTACCCTTAATTTCAATACTCAGGAAATGCTGAAGGAAAAAGGGGTGGAGTACGCCGGGTTCCTGGACACCAGCCGCAGGGTACTGGCCCACACGGACAGCCGGAAGGTCGGAGCGATAGACGACAGCCCGACGGCCAGGATCGCGGCGCAGTCACGCGGCACACTGGTCCAGCAATATTCCGGCCGCGGCATTTTTTATTTCGACATCTCAGCCCCGGTATTTTCAGGCAAACACAGGACGGGGACGGTGCACATCGGCTCCACCTGGGCTTCGGTGGCGAGCAGCCTGAAGGACTCCAAGAGAAAGGTGCTGGTGCTGGCCGGTTTCGCTATCCTCCTGGACATACTGGGAACTCTCCTCATAGTCGGATGGATGCTGCGGCCGCTGCCGGTGCTGGCCCGGGCGGCGCGCCAGGTCGGGGAGGGGCGGCTGGACATGCAGGTCCCTTTTACGATGAAGGACGAAATAGGCCAGCTTACGCAGGCCTTCAATCAGATGGTCCTCAGCCTGCGCGAGAAAGAACTGATCCGCAGCACGTTCGGGCGCTACATGTCCAAGGAAGTGGTGGACGGTTTCCTGAACGGAAAAGTGTCACTGGCACTGGGCGGGGGCGAACTGAAGGAAATGACGGTCCTGATGTCCGACATCCGCGGGTTCACGGAGTTCTCAGAGAAACTCCCCCCGCAGGAAGTGGTCCAACTGCTGAACCGCTATTTCACGGAAATGGTGCAGGTGATCGGGGCGCATGGCGGCACGGTGGACAAGTTCATCGGCGACGCCATCCTGGCCGTATTCGGCTGGCCCATATACAACCGGGACCACGAGAGGCTGGCTGTGGCCGCGGCTCTGGACATGAAGGTGCGCCTGACCGTCCTCAACGACGCCCTGCTGAAGGAAGGCCGCAAACTTATCGCGATCGGCATCGCCATCAATTCCGGCAAAGCCGTGGCAGGCAATATCGGCAGCCAGGAGAAGGTCCAGTACACGGTTATCGGCGACACCGTTAACGTGACCTCCCGCATGGAAGGCGCCAATAAAGATTACGGCACCGATCTGATAGTCAGCCGGCCCGTGTACCTGGCGACAAAAGACCATTTCGACTTTAAATATATGGGCGAAAAGCCGGTTAAGGGGCGCACTGAACCCGTGCATATCTACCAGGTTCTGGGCCATAAACCCGGCCGGGCGGCACAGCAGGGGCTGTAAGGAAAACATTATGAAGGGACCTCTTTATTCCCAGAACCCGCCGACCGTTCTTATGGTGGACGATACGCCCGAGAACCTGGAGCTGCTCACCGGGATGCTGAAAGAGCGGGGCTACAACGTGCGCGCCGCGGTCAACGGAAAGCTGGCGCTGCAGGCCGCCCACAACGACCCGCCCGACCTCATCCTGCTGGACATCAACATGCCGGAAATGAACGGCTACGAAGTGTGCACGGCACTCAAATCCGACGAAAAGCTGAAAGATATCCCCGTTATTTTCCTGAGCTCCCTCAATGAAACGATCGATAAAGTAAAAGCCTTCGGCACCGGCGGCGTGGACTACATCACCAAGCCGTTCCAGATAGAGGAAGTGGAGGCGCGCGTCGAGACCCACCTGGAACTGCGCCGGCAGAAACTGCGCCTGCAGGAGGCCTACGACAAACTGCGCGAGCTTGAAAAACTGCGCGACAGCCTGGTGCAGATGGTCGTACACGACCTGCGCTCTCCGCTCACGGGAACCTTCGCCTATCTCAAGCTCATCAGGGACAACGCGGACAGCACGCTTTCCGCGGCCCACTCCGGCTACGTGGCCGAGGCCATGAAGGCGGTAATGCAGATGATCGCTATGACCTGCGATATTCTGGAGACGAGCCAGATGGAAGAGGGGCGGATGAAGCTGAAGACGGCGGAATGCGACCTGGGCCGCATCCTGGAAGACGCCGTCTCGGGCATACAGCCGCTCTCCGGCGGCAGGGAGATCCGGCTTACCCCCACCGAAAGCCCGGTGACGGTCCTGGCCGACCGTGAGATCGTCCTCAGGATACTGCAGAACCTGCTGTCCAACGCGCTGAAGTTCACACGCGACGGCGACCTAATACTGCTGGGCATGGCGCCCGCGGGCGGCCGGGTACGCGTCAGCGTGAAGGACAACGGGCTGGGTGTTGCCCCGGAATATAAGCAGAAGATCTTCGAGAAGTTCGCCCAGGCCGAACTCCGTTCCGGGCAGCAGAGATATTCCTCCGGCCTGGGGCTTACCTTCTGCAAACTGGCGGTGGAGGCCCACGGCGGCAGCATCGGGGTGGACAGCGTCGAGGGCAAGGGCAGCACCTTCTGGTTCGAATTGCCTGTAAAGGCCGCCGGCGTATAAAGCGGCGCGGATATTACCTATAGCCGCGCGTATAAGTCCTAATTGCCGTCAAGGGCGCCGGCAGGGTAAAGTATGAAGTAAGCCTGACCGCGGGGTCGCAGTCCCGCCGGGGCCGCCCTATGACACGCGCTGAAGCTCAGAAGAGAGGAAACCGGCTATGAACGAACCTATCCATCCCCAAAATCCGCCGGGCGTGCTGATGGTGGACGATACGCCCGCCAACCTCGAACTGCTTTCCGGGATGCTGAAGGGGCGGGGCTACAAGGTGCGCGCCGCCGTCAGCGGGAAGCTGGCGCTGCAGGCCGCCCGCAACGACCCGCCCGACCTTATCCTGCTGGACATCAACATGCCCGAAATGGACGGCTACGCGGTCTGCGGGGAGCTTAAGGCCGACGAAAAACTTAAAGATATACCCGTTATTTTCCTGAGCGCCCTCAACGAGACCATGGACAAAGTAAAAGCCTTCGGCAGCGGAGGCGTGGACTATATCACCAAACCGTTCCAGTTCGAGGAAGTGGAAGCGCGCGTTGCCACCCATCTCGAGCTGCACAGGCAGAGGCAGCTGCTGCAGGAGAACTTCAACGAGCTGCGCGAGCTGAAAAAACTGCGCGACGGCCTGGTGGACATGATCATACGCGACCTGCGCCCGCCGCTGACGGGGATCTCCGACTTTCACGCGCTCATAATAAAAGACCCGAAGAATACCCTCTCGCCCGATTCAGCCCGCCACCTTGCCGGGGCGGTGAGGGCGGCCGGGCAGATCATTCACATGGTCGACACCGTGCTGGACACGAGCGGTCCGGAAGAGGGAGAGGGCCCGGCGCGGCAAGAGGGCGCCGGGCCGCGGCCGCCGGAAAACTATTGAACAACTGCGGGCCGGCGGGAAAAATATGGCGTTTAATACTAAAGACGAACGGCTGCTTGACGTTTACGCCCTGCTCACTTCCGCGCTGGACCTTAAAGCCGTTCTGACCCAGGTGCTCAAGAAGGCCGGGAACCTCCTGCGCACCGAAGCCTCCGGCATGCTGCTGGTCAACGCGGCCGCGGGCGAACTGACTTACGAAGCGGCTCTGGGCAAAGCCAGGCCGCGCCCCAGGGAACAGCCGCCGATCAAGCTCGGAGCCGGCCTGGCGGGCTGGGTGGCCGCCAGCGGCAAACCCCTGCTGGCGGAAGACGCCTACAAGGACCCCCGGTTCTCTCCCGCCCTGGACCAGAAGACCGGCTTTCGCACGAAAAGCGTGCTTTACCTGCCGCTGTCCGCGCGCGGCCGGCTGGTAGGCGTGGCGGAACTCATAAACAAAGTTGACGGTACCCCCTTTACTCCCGCCGACCAGGCGCTGTTCGCCCGGTACTGCGCAGTAGCCGCCATCGCCATAGACAACGCCCTGCTCCGCAGGAAAGCCATCGAGCAGGACCGCCTCGGGCGCGACATGCAGATCGCCGAGCAGATCCAGCGCGCGGCCCTGCCCTCCGACATCCCGTCCATCCGGGACCTGCGCGTGGAATGCCGCAGCCTGGCCTGCCGCTATGTGGCGGGCGACGTGATAGACATCACCCGGCTTCCCGACGGCAGGCTGGCCGTGCTGGTGGCGGATGTTTCCGGCAAGGGCGTGCCGGCGGCCCTCTTCGCGGCGAAATTCTCCGCCGATTTCGACGCCGTTATCGACCCCGCCTCCGGCGCGGTGGAACTCGTAAACGCGGGCCATCTCCCGCCGGTGATAGTAGGCCCGCTCAGGGGCGGCTCCAGGCTGGCGGTCACCCCCGGCTACCCGCCGCTCGGCGTGGCGGAGGAGCAGACCTATCAAAGCGCCGGCCTTACGCTGGCCCGCGGGGAGCGCATCGTATTCATGACCGACGGCGTATACGACGCGAAAGCGCCGGGAGGCGGCCGCCTGGGGCAGAAGAAGGCCCGCGAGATATTGGCCGACAGCCCGGAACTGGCCGTGCCGCGGCTGATGAAAGCTATCTCCCGGTTCACCGCGGGGCAGCCCCTGGCCGACGATATCACCGTGGTGGGGGTCGGCTACGGGGATTACGAGGAACGCACGTTCCCGTCGCAAACGAAGTTCCTGGCCCCGGCCCGGCAGTTCGTGGAAAAGCTGGCGCTGGCGCACGGCTTCGATGAAAGAAAGACCGGGGCCATCCTGCTGGCGGTCACCGAGGCCGCGGCCAACATCATAAAGCATACCTACCGCATGAGCCCCGACGGCAGGATCCGCATAGGGGTGGAGCGGCGCTCCGGGCAGTTCGCCGTGCATATCCGCGACTGGGGCGACAGACAGGAGCCAGGGCGCTTCGCCTCGCGCGACCTGGCAGACATCCGCCCGGGCGGGCTGGGGCTGCGCTACATACGCGAGGTAATGGACGTGGCGGAATTCGACGACAAGCTCTGGGACGGCAACGAGCTGCATATGCTGATACGGGGGAGCACAAAACCATGCAGGTAACTACTGAACTTCTGGAAAACACGAAGCTGGGCCGCGCGGCCCTGATAGCGGCGGCCGGAGAAGTGGACATGCACGAGTCGCCCAGGCTGCGCTCCGCGCTGCTGGAGGCGATCGCGCTCAGGCCGGCCGCCGTGGTGGTGGACCTTTCGGCGGTCACGTTCATAGACAGCTCGGGGGTGGCCACGCTGGTAGAGGCGATGAAGCTGGCCAAAGCGGCGGGAGTGGCGCTGGTGCTGGCCGGCATGACCGAGAACGTAGCGGACGTCTTCGCGCTGGCCAGGCTGGATAAATTTTTCAGGCTGGCGGCCTCGCGCGGCGAGGCCCTGGGGGTATAGACCATGGAAAGGACAGCGGGAGAGCTGGGCGCCCGGTTTTACTCCGGGCTGCGCTATATCGGCGGCATGGCCTGGCTGCTCGCCGACGCTCTCTCTTTTATTTTTGTCGCGCCTTTCGACCGGCGCAGGCTCCGGGTGCGCAGCGCGCCGGTCTTCGAGCAGATGGTGCGCGTAGGATTCTCCAGCCTGGGGATAGTCTGCCTCGTGCAGCTATTTATCGGGGTCGTGATAGCCCTGCAGCTGGCCAACCTGCTTAAAACGTTCGGCATCAGCGAATACGTGGGCAGCGTGGTGGGGCTGGGCATCTTCCGCGAGCTGGGGCCGCTCATGACCGCCATGGTCATGGCCGGCTACGCCGGGGCGGCGATGTCGGCCGAGCTGGGCACGATGGCCGTGAGCGAGGAGCTGGAGGCGCTGCGGGCGCTGGCCATCTCCCCGGTCCGCTACCTGGTAGTCCCGCGCTTTATCGCGGCGGCGGTGATGATCCCCTGCGTTACCATGGTAGGGAACTTTGTGGGCGTGCTGGGCGGCATGGGCATCGCCTGGGGCGTCCTGCATATCTCCCCGGCTCTTTTTACCCAGAAGATGCTTGAAACGCTGGTCACTTCGGACGTGGTGGTGGGCATCTTCAAAAGCTGGTTCTTCGCGCAGCTCATCGTGCTCATCGCCTGTTTCGAGGGCCTGCGCGTCGATTCCGGGGCGGAGGGGGTAGGCCGCGCGGCCACCCGCTCGGTAGTGTTCTCTATCGTGATGATCATCAGCGCGGATTGTTTGTTCGCGGCGGTATTCCGGCTGCTCTTAGGCCGCTGAAGCTATGAACACAGAAGAACCGAAACCGATAGTAGTCAGGAACCTGGTCAAGAAATTCAGCGGCCAGGTCGTTCTCGACGGCCTGAACTTCCAGGTCAATAAAGGCGAGATCCTCGTCATCATGGGCGGCAGCGGCTGCGGGAAGTCCACCCTGCTGCGCCTGCTCATAGGCGCGATGCGCCCCACCTCCGGCTCCATCGAGATGCTGGGCGCCGACCTCACGCTGCTCGACGAGGCCGGGCTGGACGCCCTGCGCAAAAAGACAGGCATCCTTTTCCAATCGGGCGCGCTCTTCAACTCGATGACAGTGGGCGAGAACATAGCCCTGCCGCTCAAAGAGCACACCAAGCTTTCGGCTGACGTCATAAACATCATGGTAAAAATGAAGCTGGAGATGGTCGGCCTGCGCGACTTCGAACACCTCAAGCCCGCCGAGCTCAGCGGGGGCATGAAAAAACGCGTGGGCCTGGCCCGCGCCATGGCGCTGGACCCCCGGATCATGTTCTATGACGAGCCTTCCGCGGGGCTGGACCCCGTAGCCAGCGCCATGATAGACGAGCTGATGATGGACCTGAACAAAAAGACCGGCGTGACTTCCATAGTGGTGACCCACGACATGGGCAGCGCTTTCAAGATCGCGCACCGGATGATACTGCTTTTCAGGGGCCGCGCCGTGGCCGTGGGAACGCCGGCCGAGATACGCGCTTCCGCCGACCCGCTGGTGCGGCAGTTCGTCAACGGCCTGGCCGACGGGCCCATACCGCTGCGGGTGTCGCAGAAGGATTACGCCGAGGACCTGCTCGAGCCCTTCCTGGAGCGGTTTTAAGGAGAAAACATGAGAACGAGATCCGAGATCAAGGCGGGGACGGTCATACTGGCGGCGCTCTTCCTGGCGGGAGTGATCCTTGTCGCCTCCGGCAACTGGAGCTCCCTGTTCAAGAAGAAACAGACGCTGCATATCCTGTTCACGGACGTGCAGGGCTTACAGGTAGAGGACCCGGTCCGGGTGATGGGGCTTAAACTCGGGAAGGTGACGGGCATAGAAGTGACCCATTTCACGGATGAGGCGGGCCGCCGGGCGGCGGCAGTGGAGGTGACGGCCAGCATAACCTACGCGGAACCGTTCTCGAACGACACCAGCGTCGCCGTGGACCGCACGCTGACCGGCATCACGGTGCTCACGGTAGTCCCGGGACGCGCCGCGGTGAAGCTCGCGGCCGGAGAGAAAATTACAGGGGACGCACCGGTAGCCATTACCGAACTGGCCAAGAAAGCCGGCACCATCGTCAGGCGCATCGACGATTTCGTAGCCCTGCTGGCGGACAAGGAGATGGCCGGCGCCGCGCATGAGGCCGTGGTAAATCTCAAGGAGACCAGCGCGCTGGCCAAGTCGGTGCTGGCGTCCCTTAACCGCTCCATTCCGGCGGCGGAGCAGGGCATTGTCAACAGCGTCAAGAACCTGGAGCAGCTCTCGGGCTCGGTGGCGGGCAGCAAAGAGCGCATAGCCGACACCCTGGTCAACTTCCATGCCGCCTCCGAATCCCTGGCGCGGGCCGGGAAAAACGTGGACGAGGTGATGATAAAAAGCCGCGACCCGCTCATCCGCGGCGTCGCCAACGCCGAGAAAGCTACCGCCAACCTCAAGGCGCTTACCCGGCAGGTCCGCTGGCAGCCCTGGCTGCTGCTGAAAAAGCCGGATAAAGCTTCAGAGCGCGAGCGCGGCATTTATAACGCGGCGCTGGACTTCAGCGAAGGGGCGGATTCGCTCAACGACTCGGTGACGGAACTCGTGATCTTCATGAACTCCGACAGCGGCAAGGCCGGCGGCGCCGGCGTTAACACGGATAAATTCAAAGGTCTTATAGAACAGGCCCATGATAACCTGGAAAAGTCCGTGGCGCTGGAACGCAAGCTTTGGAAGGACCTGACGGGAAAAGGCGCTAAGGACGAACCCGCAACACCGGGCCAGCCGGATTGAACGGGCGTCAGCGCGGCCCTGCAATAAAACTGACACATCTATCTGGTACGATAGAGGTATGAAACATGTCCTGCTGGCGGCGCTGCTCCTGCCTTGCGCTTTCGCCTACGCTGCGCCCCCGGCGCCGAGCGAATGCCGGCTGCGGCTTTTCAACACTCATACGCACGAGCATCTGGACGTGGTCTACCGCCGCGGCGCGGTCTATGACACAGAGGCGCTGGCCAAGCTCGACCTGTTCCTGCGCGACTGGAGGGTGGACAAGGTAAAGCACTATGACCCGCGGCTCTTCGACCTGCTCACCGAGCTTACAGCCAAAGTAAAGCGGCCGGAAGCGGAGATCCATATCATCTGCGGCTTCCGCACTCCGGCAACGAATAAAGGGCTGCGGAGCCGCAGTTCCGCCGTGGCCGGCAACAGCCTGCACATGCGGGCCGAGGCCATAGACATCCGCCTGCCGGGCGTGCGCACTTCCCGCCTGCGCGACACGGCGCTGGCGCTCAGGCGCGGCGGCGTGGGGTACTACGCCGGCTCCAATTTCGTGCATGTAGATGTAGGCCGCGTGCGCCGGTGGTGATTCACCTCGCCGCGGTCAGCGCTCTTTTCTCGAAGACCGCCGCCTCCGCCGCGTCGTGGTTGTAGATATCGTCAAAAAAGCGCACCTCCCCGTCCTCCTCTACCACCGCCGTTCCGTACTGTATAAGCACCGGTATCGGCTCGCTGAGCTTGACCGTCACGGTCTCACCCCCGTTCATAGCCGCCAGGATGCGCTCAGGCGGCCACTCAGGCTGGCCGCGCAGCGCCCAGACCGCCAGCGCGCCTGGATCCGCCACCCGGATGCAACCGTGGCTCAGGTCCCGCTGCGCCTCCCTGAAGCCCCCTCTTGAAGGCGTGCCGTGGATATAGACGCTGTGGTTATTGGGCATAAGGAATTTCACCAACCCCAGCGAATTGTTGGGGCCGGGCCTTTGCCTGAGGTAAAGCTGGCTTTTCCGGAGCTGGTCCAACACCTGCGCGCTGACAGCCCCCGAGCTGACCATGTCTTCCTTGCCGTCTATCACTTCGAAATCATTTTTCATTAAATAGGCCGGGTTCTTCTCTATCTTCGGCACCATCTCCGCAAGCTGTATGCTCATCGGGACCGTCCACGGAGGACGGAACACCACCTCGGTAAGCTGGCTGGCGAATACCGGGGTCTGGTGCTCGAAGGCCATGCCGACCACCACTTTCTGGGAAGGCTCGTCGCCGGCGTAAAGCCGGAATTCCGGGATATTAACGATGATGGGCGGCCGGGAGAACCGGCGCGGCAGCCAGCGCCACCGCTCCAGCGTAAGGCGCAGCTGGCTCAGGCGCACGGCCAGCGGCGTATTGAGCTGCCGCAGCGTCTGTTCGCCCAGTATCCCGTCCGGAGCCAGCCCGTGGCGGCGCTGAAAATGCTTCACGCCTTTCACCAGCGCGGCGCCATACACGTTGGAGGAAGGAACGGCCCGCGCGGGAAGGTCGCCCAGCAGGCCCAGCAGGCGCGTAAGCCGCGGCACGCCGGGGTAGTAGGCGCCGGCTTTTATCGGATAACCGGCCAACGGCAGCCGCTCTCCGTCGTCCTTGCGGGCCAGCTGCCGGTACCGCTGCACGGCCTTGACCAGGCGGCGGTAGGCGGGGAAGGGAGGCTCGAGCGCGCTGAACGCCGCCGCCACGTCCTCTGCGGACATGACCCGTTTGCGGAGATAATCCGCAGGGCCGCGTATGTCCGGCTCGAAGTCGAAAGTGGCGTGAAAAGCCTGCGGATTGATGCGGCCCAGGTGCAGGTCCAGGATGTAGCGCATCGCGCAGACAGTGAGCGCCAGGTCGAAGCGGAGCAGCTGCGACTCCGACGCGCGGCGGCCGGGACGCTCCAGGCCCGCCAGGCGGGCCGCCCATAAGGGGCTGTCATAATCCTGGGCCAGCAGGCCGTCGTTGTCGGCCGCCTGCAGCCGCTTGATCACTACGCGGGCCTTGGCCGTAGGCCTGGACTGCCGCACCCAGACCAGCGTATAGTCCTCGGCCTTGTAAAATTCGCCCAGCTCCGCCTGATATTCGCCGAACTGGGGCTGCTGGAGGGTCTTAAGGCGCCCGGCGGCTACAATGCCGCGCAGTTCGCTTTCCCCCTTTGAGGAGAGGCGCTGCGGTTGGGCCGCGCCCGCGGCGCTGCCTTCAGCCGGGCTGGCCGGCACTGAGAGTAAAAGCAACGCCGGGAACAGCGCGCAAAAAAAACAGCCGGCCCGCTGTCCGGCTATAATTGCAGTTAATATCCCGCAGCCTGGCTTAAGCATCGTTCCCGCCTGAGATGACTTTCACGGTGGAAGACCGGCACCGCCCGGGCGCCGGCAGGGCTATTCGATGACCATCCGGTTCTTCACTTTTTTTACGCCGTTTATATCGCTGACTATCTTGGTGACCAGGTCCCTGGCGGCCGCGCTGATGCCCTTGCCGCCCACTGTAACCGCGCCCTTCCTGGTGGAGACGGAGATGTCCAGGACGCTGGTGGAACGGTGGAGCAGCAGCGCCATTTTCACCTGGGCGGTAATGGAGGCGTCGTCGATCTTCTCGCCGACCGTCCGGGGGGTCTTATCCGGGTTTTCGGACACGGTCATCTCGTTATAGACCGCCTTGACCCCGTCAACGTCCGCGGCGCATTCGCCCGTAGAATCTTTTTGCGCCTGGGTGTCGGCTATGCCGCGCAAGGTAACCACGCCGTCCTTCACCTCCACCTCGGCCTTGGCTACGCTCTCGCTGCGGTGGAACAGCAGCGTGATCTTCAGTTTATCGCTGAGCCACGCGTCGGAATCGGCGGTGGGGGCCCCGACCACCTCCAGCTTGTTCTCCACGCTTTTAACGCCGGGGAGGTAGGCTACGGTCTCCTGCGCCAGCGACTTGCGGGAGTTCTCGGCGACGCTCCCCGTCAGGGTGACGACGCCGTCCAGGGACGATACTTTAATATCGTCGTCCTGAAGATAGGTCCTGAACACATACGATTGTTTGGCGGCCAGTTCGATGCGGCTGTCCATTTTAGAAGCGCGCGCCGGAACGCTCAGGGCCAGCAGCACCGCCGCGGCCGCCAGCAGAGAAATAAAATATATCGCTTTCATAGATATGCTCTCCCATTATGCATTACTGCTAATCAAAGTATAGCCTGCAGCCGGGCAGGCAGCTATTCGGAATTCTGCCCGTCCGGCTAGGTAGTATTACGGAAGCCTCCGTCCGGCTAGTGCGCGCCGCCCTTTTCGGGCTTTTCCGGCCGCTCCGGCTTCTCGATCTTCTCCGGTTTTTCAGGGAGGCCTGTTCTCTCCGCTTTGCCGCCCTTTTCGCCTTTTTCTTTCTCCAGCCGGGCGTCCTTATCCTGCTTGCGCGCATGCTCGCCCATCTTATGAACGCCCTGTTGCACCGCGCCGAGCTTCACGCCGATATTCTTGGCGATATTGCCCCAGCCCATTACCGGCGGCCCCTGGCGCAGCGCCGCTATCTTCAGCACGTTCTCCTCCGTTATGCCGCCCGGCAGCTCCCTGGCCAGGCTCAGCGCTATGGAGATCTCGCCGTAACCCATGCCCCTGTCGCGCAGGCCCTGTACGCGGGCATCGTTCACGTCGAAGTCGGCCTTTATCATGGCGAGCACGCGCTGCTGCCCCTCCGGCTTGGCGGCGCTTCTGTCCAGCTCGCGGGCGCTGCTCTCCAGCTTTTTTTCTTCCCCCGCTTTTTCCCGCGCGAAGGCGGGTACGCCAGCCGCGAACAGGAAGAGCCCCGCCAGCAGCAGCTGCAGTTTATTGTTTTTCATCTGTTATCCTTTTATTTTCCGCGATGTTTATCATCAGAATTTATGGCTGAAGCCCGCGCTTACGCCCGTGTCCGGGCTGCCGTCCGACATGCCCAGCGTCAGCCCGCAGAACAGCTGCAGGCCGGCCGGCGGGCTGTACGAAAGAGTGCCGCCGAGGCTGCGGGGATCGGCGTTGCCGTCGACTATGGCGCTCTGGGTCTCATAAAGCACGGTCAGGCTGAGGTCGTTGCCCAGCGGCCGGTAAAAGCCCACGTCCAGCGCTACCTGATTGTTATAATCCAGGCCGCGCGGGTCGCCTATAATAGTGTAGTAGCCGTCGGCGAGCAGGCTCCAGCGCGGGGTCACCTCTTTGGCGAACTCAAGCCCCACCCCTTCGTCCATCTCGCCGGTGCCCAGCCCCTTGTGCTCGTCGGCGGTGGGCAGCTTAAGCTTGCCGGTCAGCGCCAGGTCGAAGGACTTCGGCCCTTCCCGCTTCAGCGTATAGGCGGCGCGCAGCATTATGTCTCCAAGCCCGGACTCCCCGGAAGTCACCGCGGCCCCGCCGGGCCGGGCGTTGCGCGCCGGGCTGCCGCCCACCCAGACCGTATGCCCGGTAGAGCTTTGGCTCAGGTACGGCACCGTCGCGGAGAAGCTGGCGTTGGCGTAATAGCGCTTCAGCGTGAACGGAATATACACCGATTCAACGCGGTCAGGCGTGCCGTAGCGGCCGGCGGCGTAGTTCGCCGAAGAACTGAACGTCCAGTCCGCCGCCCGCGCCGCCGGCGGCAGCGCGGCGGCCAGAAGTCTAAACTAAACCAAGATTATTCTCATTCGTTCATCTCCCTTACCCGCGCAGCGTCCCGGCGGCGCCTATCTCAGCACTTTCCGGGCGGCCATGGCGTCCGCCATAACCCCGCTGTAGGACCTGATCTGGTCCTTGATGGAGCTCTGGATCTCGGTCTCCGACGAGGCGGCCCAGATCAGCTTGTCGTTGGCGGCGTCATACAGGTTGGTTTCCATCACCGCGTATTCGTCCTCGGATATATAGCCGGGCGCGTACACCGCCTCGAACCCGGACCTGTGGTAGTCCCGCCAGCTGCCGCTATTGGCCGGCAAATGGTTGGTGCTGCCCGGAACATAGGTGCGCACGGTCTTTTTGCTGACCAGCATGCAGATGAGCACCGCGTCGGCGCCCTGTTCGCGCATCGTCGCCGCTATCACGTCGTTGTCGCCCTGCTTTTCGTCGGGCATAACGGTATAGCTCGCCACGGCGTCCATCCCCCGGCCCTTGAACTGCCGGACGAACTCGTCCTCAAAATTTCTTTTATACACCGGGCTCTTGGTAACCCCGACCACCATTATCTTATGCAGCCGCCCCTGATACGCCGGGTCCATCCAGGCCGAAGTAAGCCGCGTCGTGGCGCAGCCCGCGCTGAACATCGCGATAAGCATCCCGAAACCTGCCAAACTTAAATAAGTCCGCACTTTCATGTTATTCCCCTTTTTTCCGCCGCCTCTGATCAAAGTATAGTCCGGAACGGCCCCTGCGGCCATTCGTAGTTCTGCGGGTCCCGCTCGGGAGTATTACCGAAGGGGATAATCCCCCGTTATCGCCGCCGCGGCAGCGGGTTTTGCGCGCACTTGTTTTTTTGCCATTACGCCTCCTGTTCAATTCACTTCCGGTCCGGGCCGGCTATTAGCGGTTCAAGATAGTCGTACACAACTTCACCGAGGCCGAGCGTCAGGTCGGCCAGAAAGTGCAGGGCAGAGACTACCTTGAGCACCGGCAGGTCGGTAAGCTGAGCAAGCGCGTGCGGATGCAGCTCCAGCGAACCGGGCGCGGTCCAGGCGCCTTTGAGCGTCACCCCGGTAGTGTAATAGCGCACCAGTTCGCAGATGCGCGCCGAACCGTCCACGTGCGGGATTATTTTCAGCAGGAAATTGGGCTCGGCGAGCGCGGCCAGCACCGCGGCCTGGTCGGCCGGGCGGTGCTTAAAACCCATCGTAGCCGTGGCGATGCGCACCGTGCCATAGTCCAGCGTGCCCACCAGTGTATCCGTCTCTACGGCAAGGCGCGGCGCGGCGCGTTTTTTAGGGAATCCCCACAGCTCCCTCCCTCCGGCGATGGCCGTCTGGTCGTTGAGATACATACCGTGCACATAGCTCCCCGGCGCGCCGTTAAAGCTTACCGGAATGATCTGGCCGGCTTCGGTATATGCGCCGAACCCGGTGGAATCAGGCATCCTGATGAATTCGAACCTCACCAGAGGTTCGGAGATCTCCAGCGGCTCGGGCACCACCGCGCGCAGCGCGGCCGGGTCCGTGCGGTAGGTTATTACCAGGAACTCGCGGTTAACGAATTGATACGGCCCGCGCGGGAACGCCGGGCTGGTCAGCGGCATAGCGAACGCGGCGGCTTTGACTTCAGAAATGTTCATAGTTTTCCTCCCGATCATCCATCCCGGTACGTTCTGGAATTATGGACGCAGGAACTTTAACGCTCTCACCAGCCGAATAACTCAGCTCAGCGCAGGTATTTATAGACCAGCGCGAACAGCAGCGTGGTAACGCCGAAGGAAAGCGCGAAATTCATGGCGTGCAGCGCGGCCTCCGGCACGGGCAGGATGGCGCTCATATATTTACCCAGCGCGGAAACGAACGTGCCCAGGAGCAGCGCCAGCAGCAGCAGGCAGCCATTGCCGAGCACGAAAGCCAGCGTCAGGGCGCGCCGGCGCAGCAGGGCCAGCCAGGGACGCGGCGGCGGATCCACCCGCCATATTTCATTGAGCGCCGACTGCAGTTCGTCTACCATGCCCGTGGCGGCAAAGAACAGCGCCGACACGCTCACGACAGCGCCCCAGAAGCCGCTTTTCATGGCCGCCATGGCCCCCATAAGGTCGCGGACCGTCTGCGCGCCCAGCGTTCCCACATAGGTCTGCACCTGCTTGAACACCGCGTCCTGAGCCGCAGCATCCCCCAGAACGGACCCCGCTACCGTTACGGCGATCAGCAGGATGGGCGCCAGTGAAAACAGCGCGTAATAGGCCAGCGCGGCCCCCATCCGGGAACCATGGTCGTCGCTCCAGGCGTCAAAGGTGCGGAGCAGCATTGTCCCGTAATAGCCGGCCCGGCTTTTAAAGTTCTTCAGTATCGTCGCGCTCATATTATTCTTCAGCGCCGGCTGTACCATTCCAGCAGGGTCGTTACCACGTTGCCCTGGGTCTGCGTGCTGGTCAGCTCGGTCTGTATGGCCAGGTTCGAGGCGATGCGCTTGCGCAGCTGCACGCCCTTGCTGATGCCGTCCGAGCCCACCTGCAGCGTAGCTCCGCCCGGCAGCCGGAATTTCACCGAATAGGTCCTGGTGGCGGGGTCATAGCCCACGTACTCCACCGGCGTGGAAGCCAGCAGGTACAGCGAGGCCAGGCCGAAAGCGCTGTTGGACACCGCCGTCTGGGCGTTGGCCGCGCTCGACTGCTGGTCGGAGTCAAGCTTATTGGGCGATTTGCCGAACAGCAGCATGGCCATTATGTCGGCCTGGTTCATCGGCGGGTCGCTTTCGAACGTGACCTGCGGCTTCTGCACGTTCCCCAGCAGCCGGATGAAGATCTTCGCCTCGGCCGTTTTATAGACTATCAGGCCGTCGAGGCCCATATTGGGCGAGCCCGCGCGGCCGGTGAGCCTGATGTGGTCCACTGTAGCGATGCGGCGGAAGATCTCGAAGCGGAAAGGCAGGACCTCCACCGCCCCCTCGAAAGCGCCGGGCGGAATATTAATGCCGGCTTCCAGCCCGACGGGAATAGGGTCCTTGGCCAGGTTGGAGTAGAGCAGCGCGGGCTTGGCGGTCTTAACGCGTATCTCCATGCGCATCACGGCAGCGGAGCTTTTGACCGGCTGCCGGCGCTCCGCCGCGCGGGCCAGGTCCTCTTTGTCCGACTCCGCCCCGGTCCTGATGCGGCTGTCCGGGATGAAATTCGCCATGCCCTTTATGTCGAACCGGGGAAGCTGCAGGGCGATGTCCCGGAGTATGACGTCCGTCTCGTCCCTGAACGAACGCTCGGGCTCCCAAAGCCTGGCCGCGGCCACCTTTCCTTTTATCTCGAACTTAAGGGCCTGCCGGCCGGCGGCCAGCCCGCTTAGTATCCCGTACTCGAAATCCTGAAATTCCTTGCGGGGGTCGCCGAGCCCTTTAAGCGTAACGCCGAGCGGCCCATGGAAAACGTTGGCCGGCGCCGGCACCGAATACGGGGTACGGGAGAGATACTCCACCAGGTCGCCGAACTCTGCCACTTTCAGGCCGAAGTCGAGCTTATGGCTGATCTGGAGCCCCCGGACCTGGCTGGCGCGGCCGGAAATTCTGGCGTCCAGGTTGCCGTAGAACTCGTACCAATCCTTTACGGGCTTGACCGTCAGCGCCACCTCCGCGTTAAAATGATCGGCCGCAAGCATTCCCGGCGTGGAACGGACGCCTATCACCAGCCGTCCGCCGAGCTTTTTTGAGAGGCTGCGGCCGGCCCCCCTGATACCGAAGGGGTTCGGTTCCAGTTCGAAGCGGCCGTCGAATTTGAGCGCGTCCCATTCGGTGGAATCTTTTTTAAGCCTGATCTCCAGGGCGCAATCCTTGAGTTCGACGCTCTTAATGGCGCCCGAGGTCTCCCAGACCCCCGCCGAGCCTTTCAAGCCGAAATTCTGCCCGACCTTCGAACCTTTAAGGTCCACGGCCACGCGCCGCCCGGGAAGTTGGGCGGAGACGTTAAGAGCGAGAGCCAGGGCTGTGGTCCCGCTTTGTTTTACCCGGGCCTGGAACCGGGCGTCGACGCCCTCCGCCTTAAGGCGCCCGGAAGCGTCCAGGTAGGTCAAAGCCCCGCGCTTGAGAAGATCGGAATCCAGTGTGCCCTCCCCGCGGTAATGCCTGGTAACGGTGCCTGAACTGGCCTCCAGTTCCACCTTGAGCGCCAGCCGCCTGGGCTCGGCGGAGGGCAGGCTCAGCTGCAGCCCGGCCCGGACAGAGCCGCCGCCGGCCTGCAAGATCCTGTTCGCCGGCAGTTCCACCTGCAGCGCCTCTATTATGAGCCCGCGCAGGGCCGCCGGCAGCAGGCCGGGCAGGCTGGTGGGCAGTCCGGCGCTTTTTTTCGGCGGCGCGTCCTGGGCGCTCCTGGCCTGGTCCAGGACGAAATGGTCTCCGGCTACGTTCAACCTGGAGATCTTAGTCAGCTTCGCGCCCCAGAAATACAGCCGTACGCTCAGCCGGACGTCAATATCCTTCAGACAGCCCTCCAGTCCCGCGGCCGCGTTCTCGAAGCAAAGGTCCCGGGCGCTGAGGCCGATCTCTTTTTCCGGAAAGTTCAGGGAGCGGATATCGAAGTTCAGGGTTTTCCAGCGTGGGCGGTAGGCGCCGCCGAAAACTTTAACGGCCCGGGTAACGGTGCGGGTAGTCAGAAACCATTGCGGCTCGGCAATCAGCGCGACAGCCGTCAGCAGCAGCGCGGCGGCCAGCGCCCCTACCGAGGCGAGGAATACGAGGCTGAGCTTCTTTAACAGGCGCATCAGAACTCCTTGCCCAGGCTAAGGAAGAACCGCCACTGGGCCCGCATCAGGACCTCGGCCGAAGGATCACGGCGCCACACGACGCCGCGGGCCAGCGTAGTGCGCAGCGAACCTATCGGGGAATTCCAGCGAAGACCGAAACCGGGCGAGAAATACACGTTGGGGTCAAGGTGGAAAGAGTTCCGTCCGGCCATAGCGGCGTCCAGGAAGATCAGGGGCTGCAGACCGTGCGGCAGAACGTCCCCCAGCCTCAGTTCTACGCCGTCGTAGACGGCCGTCAGCAGGCCGGCGGCGTCGGCCGGCAGTTCGTTGAGCTTCGCGCCGCGCAGGTCGGAATCGCCGCCCATAAAAAAACGCATATCCAGCGGTATCGCCCCGGCGGCCACCAGGGAATTCTTTACCAGCGTAGTCTGCCCCAGGTAGCGCGTGGCCAGCACCAGGGCCGGCGGACTATAGCCGCCCAGGTTCCAAAGGTGCTCTCCCTGCAGGCCAAGCCGGTGCGCCGTTATGGAAGAATCCATACCAGCGATGCGCGACTGCGACCGGAACGTGACCCGCCCGCCGGTGCGCGGCTCGCCCGCATAGTATTCGAACAGGTGGTCTCGCAGCTCCAGTTGTGTCTGGAAGACGGCGTAGCCGTCCTTGGCCGGCCCCAGGCCGCGGAGGGTATTGACATATTCCAGCGCCGGGCCCGCGGAAAACTCGGCGCGCAGGCTGCGGGTGTCCCAGCTCAGTCCCGGCAGCAGGGCCAGCTCCGAATGGACGGATTCGTACTGCGGCTCATTGCTGCGCCCGAAGGTCAGCTTCGGCATCAGGTAGGTCCTGGAGGCCCGCCCCATGAAGTAGCGGAAATCAGCGACAGCCGACTGCTCGCGGAAGGAGGTGTAGAGGGAGGTTTGCATGGAGTGGCCCCGCGCGCCGATGCGCGAGTTCTGCCACTGCGCCTTGCCGATAAAAAATCCCTCCGTATCAAAACCGACGCCGAGCTTGTAAAGCTGCGGCTTGCCGGCCACCACCCGTTCGGTAATGGCCATCCCGGCGGTGGAGCAGTCCACGTCGAAATAAGTGTTGAGGAAAACCGAGTCGGCTATGGTCCGCTGCGCCGTAAGGTCCAGCAGCCGGGCGTCGAAACGCTGGCCGCGCCTGAAAGCCTCGTAGCGGCGGAAGACCGCGGGGTACACCTCGGCCGTTCTTTTCGGGGAAATGTGGTCGAAGCGGTAAATGTCACCCGGCAGAACTTCCGCCGAGACCTCACCCGTGGTGGCGTTGCCGCGCATTTCTATGGCCGGGCAGGCGTAGCCGCGGTTGCGCAGCGCGCCCAGCAGCGCGTCCTTGGCCGTATCCAGCAGCCTGGGCGTCATCACCTGGCCTTTGATCCTGCGCAGCTTGCGCGGGTCTATCTCGGGCGGCAGGCCGGTCACGATGAAGGCTTCCACTCCGGTCTTCTTTCCCGGGTCCACGGTCAGGACGTCCCGGCCCGGCTCGAACCGCGGCTCCTGGTAGCCCCGCTGCTGAAGAAAGGCCCGTAAAAATCCCTCGGCCTGGTTGAACGGGATCTGTCCCCAGCCTTCGGTATCGGGATCTCCGCAGACCAGCCGGCGCTCCATAGCGGTGAGCTCTATTTTTTCACTGCCGGCGAACTGTATCTGCGGGCAATGCGGCGGGCTCTTGGCGCCGGCGGGAGCGGCCGCCAGCGCGGCCAGCACCGCCAGGCTGCCCGCCGCGGTCCGCAGACCGATATTAAGTTTAGGAGCCATATGCGGTTACCGCGCGGCGCTGTAATTTAAAACCGCACCCGGCCGATTATCCCGGCCAGGTCTTTATCTGAGATCGGCTTGAGAAAAAAATCGCTGCACCCCAGCGCATAGCAGCGGCTGATGTCGTCAGGCTCGTCGGTAGTAGTGAGCATTATCACCGGGATGGCCTTGAAACGCGGTTCGGCCTTAACGCGCCTCAGCACCTCTATGCCGTCCATGTTCGGCATACGCATGTCCAGCAGCAGCAGGCAGGGCCTGGCGCGGTCGAGACAGGGTTCGCTTTTGCCGGAAATATAGTCCCAGGCTTCCTGCCCGTCTTTGAACCGTATCACCGGGCCGCGCGCGCCCGCTTCCGCGAAACCGCGCTGTAAAAGCCGGGCGTGCCCGTCGTTGTCCTCGGCGATAAGTATGATCAGCTGGTCTTTGTTTTCCATATCACACCGGCGCGGGCAGTTCTATGAAAAAATCCGCGCCCGCCCCTTCTTTTGATTCCACCCAGATCCTGCCGCCGCTCCGCTCCACCAGGCGTTTCGTTATGGTCAGGCCTATGCCCTCCCCTTTATCCGCGGCCTCGCCCGGAGCCTGCACGCTGTAGAAGACCTCCCATATTTTTTCCAGGTCCGCGGCTTTTATGCCCAGGCCGTTGTCCGAGACCGTGTAGATCACGCTGTGCGCGTCCGTTATTTTTCCTTTTACGGTTATTTCCAGCTTTCGGCCCCTGTCCCGGTATTTCAGGCAGTTGTCGATGATGTTCATAAAGAACTGGGTCAGTATCCCGGCGTCGGCGCTGCAGGGGGGCAGAGATTCCACTTTCACCTCGACGCCGGTCTTCTCCAGCCGGTAAGCGAACGTCTCCAGCACATTTTTCAGGACCGCGTTCATATCCACCGGCCGGGCGGTTATTTCAAGCCGGCCGAGGCGGGAGATCTTAAGCAGCGCCGTTATCAGCTGGTCCATCCGCAGTACGCTGCCGGTTATAAAACCCAGCGCCTCCGGCACGCTTTCGGACATAAGCTTCAGCGCTTCGCCTTTTGCCGCCTTCGGCAGCACCGCGTGCGCCATAAGCTCCTGCAGCCGCTTCAGGTCCTTGCCGAGATTGCGGCTGAAGCCCTGGATGTTCACCAGCGGGCTGCGCAGGTCGTGCGTGGTAATATAAAGGAAACCTTCCATTTCCCGGTTCTTTTCCCTGAGCGTCACAGCGAGCGCTTCCTTTTCCAGCTCCGCCTGCCTGCGCGCTGTATTGTCGCGGATATTGCACTGGATCACCCTGCAGTCGTTCACCGTATAGGCGTTGCTTACGAATTCCACGAAAAGCTTCCGGCCGTCGGCCGCCACCAGCGGCAGGCCTTCATAGCGGACATAGCCGCGGTCCCGGAGCTCCTCGAATTTTTCCAGGTTGGCGAAGAAATCCAGGAAAGCCCCTATCTCCCAAAGCTTCTTGTTCACCAGCTGTTCGTGCGAAAAGCCCAGCAGCTCGATAATGAACGGGTTCGCGTCCGCGATCGTGCCCGTCACGGCGTCCAGTATGAGGATACCGTCCTGCGCCGCCTCGAACAGCCGGCGGTAGCGCATCTCGGAGTCGCGCAGAACATCCTCGTCGTTCCTTTCTTCAAGTTGCATAAGATGGTCTCCCTATCTGCGGCAAAACGTCAGCGGCCGGCCGCTGCCGCGCCTTCCCTGTTCCCGCCGCGGGAAGAAACTTCCAGCGCGGCTTCTTTCATCCCTCTCAGGACAAAACTTATAAGAGTCTCTTTGTGCTTTCGTTCCAGATCCACCGACGCCCGGCGGTCGTAATTCCCGCCGCCCGCGTTCTGTTCGCTCATTGTGACGGCAGCCACTATATTCTGAAAGAACGCGGAGAGTCCGCCGCGCTCCTCGTTCTTTTTTATCTTCAGGCTGAATCCCCGGTAGCGCAGATAAGCGGAAGAATGCAGCCGCTCGCCGCGTATCGCCGCCGAGGCGCGGCCCTCGATGAGGACCCCCTTCAGCCGGATGCCGCAATTCGGCCTGAAGAACGGATTTAAAGCCGCGAGGTCCTGCTCCGCTATCTGTAAGTTCACGTCCACGTCCGGCGCTTTCGCGTAGATCTTAGCCCTGACCTGCAGGCTGAACTGCCCGGAATGCTCCAGAAGGCCCTCCGCGGCCGCCGCGGCGTCCGCGTCCCGGAGACGGTCCGAACTGCCGATGGGCCCCACTACGGCGTTTATCCGGGAAGCGCCCAGTATTCCCTTCAGCCCGGCATGCTCCCGGATGTAAGTGAACGAGCTGTTCCTGACTACGATGCCGTCCACTTCCAGGTCAAGCCCCGGGGCGGCGCTGTCCTCACCTGAAGACGGGGCAGAAAGGTCGCCTTCCGTCACAATGACAGCCGGCTGTTCTATTTCTATTCTGCCTATACGGAAACGGCTCTTGAAAAGCGGGAGGAGCGAGAATGGCGCGTAAACGCGCCCGGCTTCGGCATGAATAACGGTGGCATTGGGCGTCCCGCCGGTAAAACGCACGTCCTTGCAGCTCAGCGCCAGCGGCCACAGCGAAACGCTGACGCGGCCCAGTGAAAGTTCGCAGGTTTTGCAGTTGTCCTGAACGGCCGCGACGAGCCGCCGGCGCAGCAGCCCGGGAACTACGGCTTCTTTCAGAACTATCCCGGCTGCCAGCGCCGCCAGGAACAGCAGTAAAAGACGTATTGCGCGCCGCCTTCCGATATTCATAAGCCGCTTCCAGCCGCGGACCGGGCTCCGGTCACACTATCTTGCGCCCCTTGATCACCCTGACCAGCACTACGACTATCGCTATCACGAGCAGAATATGGATGAACCCGCCCATCGTATAGCTGCTTACCAGCCCCAGCAGCCACAGGACTATCAGTATTACCGCTATAGTTCCCAGCATATTATTCTCCTTGAGCCGCCGATCAGCGGCACAATCCATCCGGCGTTTATTTGAGCTGCCTGCTCATATGCTCCCACGCGCCCTTGAGGTCCTTGGTCAAATTCTTCAGTTCGGCCGCCCCCACCTTCCCGAGCTTCGCGTGACGCGCCGAAACCTCGTCGACTATCTTGTAGTACTCCGCCTTGTTCAGCTGTTTTATCTCTTCCACTTTTTCCAGCACTTCGCCCTTCATCTTAAGCATCCAGCCGGCTATTTTTTCCCGGTTCTGAACGCCTCTTTTGCCGGACAGGAAATACGCGCCCAGCGCGGCGATAGCCGCCAGTCCTACGCCCACTTCCAGCATCTTTTTAGTTTTGGTCATTTTGTTCCCTTATGTATCCGCTCGTTTTCTTTCTTAAATTTACGCCGCCTTATCCGGGGCCCTCCCCGCTTGCCGTATTACGGGCGCGATAAGGACAGCATGCCTGCCTTCTCGCTGCCTTTAAGCTGCGCCGTCTTCTCGGCCTTAGCCTCCGTGTCTTTTTTAGCCTTGTCGGCTTTTTCCTGCCGGCGGATCCCGGCGGCTATATTCTGCACGTCGCCCAGCACCGGGCCGAGCTTTACGCCCAGGTCGCCGGCTATCCTGCCCCAGCCGAGCACCGGCGGCCCCTGGCGCAGCGCCACTATCTTGTGCAGGTTGGCGTCCTTGATGCCGCCGCGCATGCCCTGGGCCAGGCCCAGCACTATGGAGATCTCGCCGTAACTGAGCTTCCTGTAGGTCAGGCCGATCAGCAGGGCGTCGTCCACGCCGAACTGCCGCCTTATCTTGTGGGCTACGCGCTGCCGGCCTTCGTCCCGGTCCGCGCTTTTGTTCAGTTCTCCGGCGGCGGCCTCGAGTTTCTTTTCTTCCCTGGACCTTTCCTGCGCGAAGGCGGGAATTCCCGCCGCGCACAGCAAAAACCACGCCAGCAGCAGCCGCGTTATTTTATTTTTCATATTGTTCCCGTCCGCTCCCGCCGGCAAATCTCCCGGCCGTGTTCATACTATACCTTCGCCGGACACGGGCCGCTATGCGGACTTCTACGCGCGGCTATCGGTAGGATACCCGCAAAGCTCACTTGTTCTGCCGCGCCAGGCGAGTGGTTCCGGTTGAAACTCCGGAATAGGCCTCGCCGCCCATCGCCTCGCCCGGGTCCCGCAGGCTGGAGATCCGTTTTTTGCGCCGGTGGCCGTTCTTTTTAAGCGCCGCCGCCATTTCCTTCAGGCCCGCCTCCGCCTTAACGGCGGCCCGCCTCCGGACCTTCCTTTTTGCACCGGCGGCCGTTTTGCCGGGCGCAACTCCCGGGCCCGCCGGACCAGGATAGAACGGCAGTTTCTCCGCGGCCGAAAAAGGCGGCCCGGTGCGGCCGAAGCTGACGGCCACGCCCTTATCCCCCGCCTTGAAAGCGAAAAAATAGCTTAAGAACACGCCCAGACAAAAGACCGCCAGCAGTATTTTTTTCATTTGCTCTCCAGACGCCGCGCCCGCTGGCGGCTAAAACGACTGCCCCCCCAGCACCGACAGCGACCAGCTCGGGCGGCCGGTGTTCCCGCTCAGCGCGTGGGCCAGGTCGATGCGCGCAGGGTTGTTATTGGCCGAGCGCGAAGGCGCCAGGCGCAGGCCCACGCCCACGCTGTTCTTAAGGTCGGACAGTTTCACCGGCCTAGCCTGCTGCCACACGTACCCGGAGTCGTAGAAGAACACCACGCCGAGGTCCAGCAGCTGGAACAGGTTATCCCAGACATAAACACGGTCCTCCACGTTGAGCAGGAAGCGGCGGGTGCCGGTGAACTGGTTCAGGCCGTAGCCGCGCAGGCCGTTGAACTCGTCCAGCACCAGCGGCGTCAGCGGGTCCAGCCGCCACCCCAGGTCAAGGCTGGTATGCACGGCCAGCGTCTGGAACCTGAGGCCGCGCAGGTAATACGCCGCGTCGAACGAGGCCCTGAGTTCGCTGTTCTCGCCGTTGGCGTACTTCGAGCTGTAGCCGGAGTTCAGCAGCAGCAGCTGGTTGCCCCAGGTGAAGCCCTTGTGCGCCGCGATAGCGGGCGAGATCTGCGTCTGGGCTACCCCCAGCGCGCGCAAAGCCGGCGCCAGCCCCACGGTGGCCGTCACCCCGAACCCGAGGTTATAATCCTCGTCGTGCGTGAATTTCTTTATGCGCCGCGCCGTCAGGTAATCCAATTCCTGCCAATCCGCGCCCAGTTGTACGGCCGCCGCCCGGGCCCGGTCCGGGACCGGGCCGGTGGATTCGGCGCGGTGCGCCAGCAGGCCGATCGAGACGCGCCGCGTCCGCTCGGGGGAAGGCGTCAGGGAAACGCCGTAGGAGACGCTTCCATCCGCTGCCCGCCGGGTGACCGAACTGCCCGGTACCACAGGGTCCGCCACGTAGCTGAAAGTTCCTCCCAACGACGACGGCGCGATAGACGCGAAGAAAGGCCGGGCCAGGGACACGGAAAACCTCCGGCTGCCCGGCGCGGTACGGGCGGCCATCGAGTACTGCAGGTGCTTATAGCGCAGGAACTGGATATCCTTGTAGTCGAAGGACATGGCCCGCACGCCTTCCAGGTCGCGGCTGTAAACGGCCGAGCCCGCCTTGCCGGTGCCCAGGATATTGCCCTCGCCCACCCCGGCTTTTATGCTGTTGGAACCGCCGGCGCGCTTGAAATTGGCTACGGGCTCGAGGGTCCAGGAATCATAGGTGCGCACCAGCACGTCCACGGTGCCGTTCTTATTGACCGTCGCCTCGGCCTCGGCGCGCCTTATGAAGGGCAGGGCGCGGAGATTGCGCTCGGTCTCCGCCACCAGGGCCGCGTCGTAGCGGTCCCCCACGGCAAAAAGCAGTTCACGCATGATCACCGGCGCGCGCGTAACGAAGCGGATGCGGTTGGCCGCCCGGTACAGTATTTTATTTTCGGCGGGAAGCTCCGTTTCGAAAACGTTGTGCGTCTCGATAGTGACGGAAGAAATGACCAGCCCCGCGGGCAGGCGCAGCGCGGCGCGCGGCGCCGCCGCCAGCGGCATCGCATATAAACAGAACAGCAGGGGCAGATAGCGCATAAGAACCCGTGGAATAAAATCCCCCTCCACTTTTTACGGAGGAAGGGGATCTGGAACAGACCGGCGCTGCGGTTACAGGACTACTTTTTTATAGTCCTGATCGTAGTATTGCCCAGCTCGACTCCCGCAGGGATCTCGGTGACGGTGGAGACTACCCGCTTGTTGGCCCTGGCGGCTTCGGTGTCCTTCGCGTCCGTCTCTTCATATTCGGCCGGGCGCATCTCGCCGTAGCCGACGGTGCTGATCCGGCCCGGTTCAATGCCTTGGCTGAGGAAGAAATCAGCTACCGCGGCCGCCCTTTGTTCGCTTAATTTCTGGTTGTACTCTTCGGTACCGCGCTTGGAGGTATACCCCGCTACGTTCACGATGGTATCCGGGTTCTCCTTCAGGATCTGCACGTTCTCCCTCAGCGCCGCCATGCCCTCGGGCCTGAGTACGGCCGAGCCGAAGTCGAAATGCGAATCTTCGAGGAGGAACTCGTGAAGCACTACCGGGGCGGGCTCCGGTGCCGGAGCAACTGCTGTTACGGGCTCAGTAGAGGCCGCAACCGCGGGTTTGGGCTTCGGCGCGGCCTTCACTATGGCCACGGCCACGGCCGGGCGCTTCTTCTTCGGACACTCGAACTTTACCGTCAGGCTCAGCCGGTGTGAAGCCCCCAGGTCGCCGGTGGGCAGCATGGCGTAATCCACGGTCATGGAGCGGCTTAACGTATAGCCCAGGCCGAAGGTCAGGCCTGTCAGGCCGTTGAGCTGCGGATCGGGAAAGTTGGCCTGGTACCCGGCGCGCAGGGCCAGCACGCTCACCTTGCCCTCGGTGTTGCCTATCAGATATTCGGTGCCCAGCTGGAAGCGGTTCATTGAGCTGTTCTGCAGCTCGCCGGAAGCGGCCAGCAGCAGGTGCTTGTTCACGGCCATAGCCGCGCCCACGCGCCAGCCGGCGGCCAGTCCGCCGATGTTGCTGCCCAGGCTGCCCAGGTTGACGTTCGAATAGGTCACGCCCACATCCAACGCCGGGGTAGCGGCCCACAGAACGCCGATATCCATGGAATAGCTGGAATAGACCTTATTGGGGAATTGCGACTGGTTGTTCTTCAGGGTTATACCTCCGGAGAAATAGGGCAGCAGCTTCATGCCCCAACCCAGGCTGCCGTTAAAGTCGCGCGCCCCGTAGCTGCGGGTCTGCACGCCGGCGGCGTCCCTGCCGCCGAACTTGCCGTAGTCCACGTAGCCGAAGGAAGCCGCGATGCCGCCATAAGCGCCGCCCTTGCATTCCCTGGTCACCTTGCCCAGCGGGATACCGATGATGGCGGTTTCCTGAACGGTGTCGCCGAGGCCGGTGTTATGGTGCAGCCCGACTTCCGTGCAGTCCATCCGGCTTAAGGCCGCCGGGTTCCAGAGCAGGGAGGCCGAGCCCTGGGCAACCGCCACAACGGCGGACCCCATGGCCATGGCCCGGGCGGTACCGCCCGCCTGCTGCATAGGCAGGGCTTTTGTGCCGGCGTCATAGTACGTTTCCGCGGCCGAGGCCGGGCCGCAGAACAGCGCGGCGGAGAGAAACCCTGTTCCTATAGATAATATTTTCATGAAAATCCTCCCGATTAATGCTGCACAGAGAACTTCTTCACGTTCGAGCGGACAGTATCGCCGCTGCCGTATGTTTTTTCCACGCGGTAGAGGTAGACGCCGGGCGCCAGCCTGCCGGTATTAAGCCCCGAGCTCTGGCCGCCGGCCGCCTTGATGTCCTCTATTTTGGCCACCAGGTCGCCGATGGTATTGTAGACGCGTATCTTTACCGTACCGGACCGGGACATGCAGTACACGAACGTTCCCGCGGCCCCTTTGGCCGGCGAGGGATAGAAGTATTCCTCTCCGCAAGCGGGGGTGAGGCTCACGGTGAAGGTGTTCAGGGTCGTGCTGATATTCCCCAGGTTATTAGCTATGGAAGCATACACGGTATGCGCGCCTTCCGTAAGGCTGGCGAGGCTGGCAGTAGCGCTACCTGCCAAGGCCGTGTGCGCTATAGTGACCCCGTCCAGTTTCACCACTAAACTGGCCAGGTTCAGCCCCGAGCCGCCGGCGTCGGAGTAGGTAATCACCGCCGTGGTGGAGGCGAAGTACAGGAAGCCGCTGTTGGCCGGCACCGAGATGCCGATGGCAGGCGAACTGAGGGCCACCGTGAAGCCGGCCTGGACGGCGTTGGACAGGTTGCCGGAGTTGTCCATTATGGACGCGTCCAGCGTATGAGCCGCCGCCGACAGCCCCGAAAGCTGAACCGTAGCGGAAGAGGCGTAGCGCGAGAACGTGCTCGTGGACAGCGCCACGTTGTCGAGCTTGATGACCAGGGTCGCGGTGCTGAGCCCGGAACTGCCATTATCAGCGTAATTAACGACCGCCAGCGTAGAGGTGGCGTTCATATAGCTGCCGTTGGCCGGCTGGCCGATGGTAATGGTAGGCGAGGTCAGGTTCACCGAGAAGCCGGTCTGAACGGCGTTCTTCAGGTTGCCCGCATGGTCCCTTATGGAAGCGTCCAGCGTATGAGCCGCCGCCGACAGCCCCGAGAGCTGAACCGTAGCGGAGGAGGCATAGCGCGTGAACGTGCTCGTGGAAAGCGCCACATTGTCGAGCTTTATGATCAGTGTGGAAGTGCTGAGCCCCGAGCCCCCGGCGTCGGAGTAATTGACCACGGCCATAGTAGAGGCATAGTTCAGGAAGCTGCCGTCAGCAGGCTGGACGACGGCGATGGTAGGCGAGGTCAGGTCCACCGTGAAGCCGGTCTGTACGGCGTTCTTCAGGTTGCCCGCATGGTCCATGATGGAAGCGTCCAGCGTATGCGCCGCCGCAGACAGCCCCGAGAGCTGCACCGTAGCGGAGGAGGCATAGCGCGTGAACGTGCCGGTAGAAAGCGCCACGTTGTCGAGCTTGATGACCAGGGTGGAAGTGCTGAGCCCCGAGCCTCCGGCGTCCGAGTAGTTGATCACGGCCATGGTAGAGGTGTAGTTCAGGAAACTGCCGTTCGCGGGCTGGACGATGGCGATGGTAGGCGAGGCCAGGTCCACCGTGAAGGTGTTCGTAGTCGTAGCCACGTTGCCGGAGTTGTCCGCTATGGAAGCGTTTATCGTATGAGTGGACTGCGACAGCCCCGAAAGCTGGACCGTAGCCGAGGAATTATAGAGCACGAACGTGCTCGTAGCAAGGGCCACGCTGTCCAGCCTGATGACCAGCGTAGAAGTGCTGATCCCCGAGCCGCCGGTCTCATCGGCGAAGTTGACTATCACCATGGTAGAGGTGTAGTTCATGAAGCTGCCGCCGGCCGGCTGCGCTATTGAGATGGTAGGGGAGCTGATGTCCAGCGGCCCGCCGAACGCCAGTACCGGGGCGATCTTCGTGATGAAGCCGTCGGTAGCGTTCTCCGTGCCGGTGCCGTTGAGCAGTTCGGTCCCGGCCGAGCCGTCCATCAGCGAGCCGGTGGTAGCCGGGAAAGTGTTCGACGGGGTGACGCCCGCCACGTAAATATTATGGGCGGCGTCTATAACGATGCCGTTGGCCCGCTGCAGGTCGTAGGTGCCGGGCGACGCGCCCAGGTAAGTGAAGAAGGGCCGGGTCAGACCGTCGGGACCGATAGCCGCCACGAAGGCGGCCTGGTCGCTGGAGGTATTCGTCTCCACGGCTCCCGCCACGTTCCTGCTTACGCAGGGCAGCGAGCAGTCCACCAGCGTATCGTTGCCTGCCACAGGCCAGTTGCTGGACCGGGTCCAGCCGGAGATATAAGCGTCGTCGCGGGAGTCCAGCGCCAGGGAAGTCGCGCGGTCGGCGCCGTTGGCGGCGCCTACGTGAGTAGCGTACACCATCTCCAGCGACCGGTCAGCGGCGGCTTCGAAAGGATTGAGCCTGAGTATGAACGCGTCGTCCGCGCCCTGAAGGGACTTCTGATAGACGGTGGGGCGCGTAGCGATGGGCAAAAGCAGATAGGCGGTCGAGGGGAAGTCCGTGGGGGACACCGTCCAGCCGGCCACGAATACGTTGTAGGGAGCGGCGCCGCCGTTGTTCAAAGCGATGGCGGTAGCTTCATCGGCGGTAGCGCCGTTGATATAGGTAGCGTACAGCAGGCTGGTGCCGTCGGCGGCCACCTGGGCCACGAACGCGTCGGACCAGACGCCCGCCGTCCTGAGTTCCGAGAAGTGCCCCGACAGGGCCGCGGCCGGCCAGGTATCGGAAGTGGTTTTGCCGGCTATCCAGGCCTGGCCCAGCGCGTCCACCGCGATGGCGTTGGCGTTGGTGGTAGTGTCCGAGGTGCCCATCAGCATGGAATAGACCACGGACGCACCGGCGGGAGCGATCTTCACCACGAAGGAGGCTTCAGACGCCGAACCCATGGTGTTATAAGGAGCGGCAATACCGGCGCTGATAGGGAAATTAGTAGCGAACGTCGTCCCTGTCATATAAGCCGCGCCGAGTGAGTCCACCGCGATGGCGGTGGCGGTATTGGTAAGAATGCCGCTGACGCCGCCCCAGCAGGTGGAATAGACCAGCCCGGGGATATTGGACGGCTGTTCCAGCTCGGCGATGAAGGCCAGCGAACCGGTGTTGGTGTCGCAGGTCTGCAGCGCGGGGCCGGCTACGGGGAAAGAAGTGCCGGCGCCGGCCGAATTCGTTACGCCGGTGATAAAAACCTTGGGTTCGCTCACGCTGGACTTATCCAGCGCGATGCCGTTCGCCTGGTCGGCGAGAGTGCCGCCCAGCCAGGCCAGCCACATCAGGGTGGACCCGTCGGCGCTGAGCTTGGCCACGAACGCGTCCCTGCCGCCGATCGTGCCGGTGAGGGCCGTGGACGGGAAAGTTTTAGTGGCCGCGGGGAAGCCGCCGGCGCCGCTCTGCGCGGAATTAGACCAGCCGGTCACATAGGCCTGCTGCGTGCCGTCCACCGCTATCGCGGTGATCGCGTCGTCGACGCTGCCGCCCAGGTACGTGCCGTACGCTATCGCGGGGTCGATCACCAGCTCTTCGCTCTTAATATAATTTCCTATCTCAAAGCGGGCCTGGTTGTTGGACGCCAGCGCAAAGCGCCCCGTCACGGAGGTCCGCCGGCTGCCCAGCATCTGGTACAGCTGGGGAGCTTTATAGGTCAGCTCGCCGCCTTCTACGCGGATCACCAGGTTGCCCTTGGCATCCAGCCGCAGGCCTTTGCTGCCTTCGAAACCCATCAGGATGCGCCCGGGGTTCGCGCCCGGAGCCACCACGAAATCATATTCGACGCTGCCGTCGGCGAAGCGGTATACCATGTCGATGCCGGGATAGACCTGCGCCAGCTTTACCTTATTGTACTGCTCCACGCCCACCTGCCATTTCGCCCGGTCGCTGCCCGTAAAATAGCTGGTGCGTCCCGGCAGGATCTCCAGGCCCTCCACCGCGGGGTTGGCATTGGCGCCTTTCAGCTTCATGCGCACTACCAGCGCGCCCTTGGCCTTGTCGGCTTCAGCCCGGGGCAGCACAGTGACGGCTTCGGAAGCGGTCAGGTAAAGGTTATAGCCGGCGGCGCGGGTGAAGAATTTCACCGAAGCGTCGGTCTGGCCGTGGTTCTTTTCGAAATACAGCGGCATCTTTATTTTGCCGGCGGGCAGGACAGGGTTTTGCACCCCGGCCTTTGCCGCATCAGGGAGCAGGGCCCCGTCCTTATAAGAGAAAGAAGGCGCGCTCTCGAACCCGGCGCTGAGCGGGACCGAGGGGCCGGCCAGCAACGTCGTTGCCAGGAATAAGCGGCTCGCTTGAAGTATCCAAGATAATAATCTCATTTTTTTATACCCCTTTACTGTTCCGCCACCAGTGGCGCAATTCAAGTATAGTCCATCACCGGTTTGAAATCTATTCGGAGTTTTGCTGGTCAAGCTCGGTAGTATTACGGTTATGCGGCGCGGCCGGAACTACTGACATCCGTTGTTTCTCCGGCGGAGAAACGCGGCGGCGGCGCAACACTTTTATTCTCCTGCCGCGCCTTTCAGCAGGTCCCTGATCGCGGCCGGCGTCTCCAGCAGTAGCGCTTTTTGCGCCAGCTCCCGGCACCAGGCATAGGAAAGCGCGCGCACCGCCTGCCTGACGGCCGGGATGTGCGCCGCGTCCATGCTGAGCTCGTCCACGCCGAGGCCGATAAGCAGCGGCAGCGCCCACAGCTGGTGCGCCAGCTCGCCGCAGACCGCCGCGGGTTTCTTCTTTTTATGGGCCGACTCCACCACCAGCTGCACCAGCTGGACTATGCTGGGGGGCAGGAACCGCTCATAGGCTGAATAGGAGTTGTCCTCCCGGTCGATGCCCAGCGTGTACTGGAAAAGGTCGTTGGTGCCGATGCTGAAAAAATCCGACTCCCGGGCCAGCACACCCGCCATCAGGGCGGCCGACGGCACTTCTATCATTATTCCCACCCGCATGGCCCTGCCTAATTTCACGCCTTCCCATGCCATTTTCTCCCTTGTCCTCTTAAGGAACACTTTGGCTTCGCGGAAAGTTTCAAGCCCCGGCACCATCGGGAACATTATGCCGACGTTACCGGCCGTACCGGCCCGCAATATGGCGCGCAGGTGGGTTTCGAACAGCGCCGGGTGCGCCAGGCAGTATCTTATCCCCCTGAGCCCGGGGTAAGCCGGGGTTCCCCCGGTCTCTGCCGCGGCCGGCGGCTGCTTATCGCCGCCGAAGTCGGCCGTACGGATGATCACCTTGCGCGGGAAGAGCGCTTTAGCTACTTTTTCGAATTCCAGGAATTGTTCCTCTTCCGTGGGAAGGGTTTCCTTGTTGAGAAACAGGAATTCAGTCCTAAAAAGCCCCACTCCGTCGGCCCCGCAGGTGTTGGCGGTGTTCAGGCCGTGAGTGTTCGCTATGTTCATCAGCAGTTCTATGCGGCGGCCGTCCTTAGTTTCTGAAACGGCTTTTTCGGCCCCCGCTTTGGCTTCGCCGTCTATTTCCAGGCCGCGAAGCCTGAGGCTGTCCGCCACAATTTCCGGCGACGGGTTTATGATGAGCTCCCCGGTGGCGCCGTTCAGGAGTGCCCGGGCGCCGTTCTCCACCGCGCTCTCGATACCGGCTATTCCCAGCACCATCGGGATGTTGTAGGCGCGCGCAAGGATGGCGGCGTGGCCGGTGGGGCCGCCCGTCTCCACGGCGAAGCCCTTGATGTTCGCCGGATGATCGGCCAGCGCGAAAGGGGTAAGCTCCCGCGCCACCAGGATAACGTCCCCTTTGCCCTTCACTACTTCCAGGCGGTGGGCGCCCAGCAGTTCCATTACCAGCTGGCGGCCTATGTCGCGCGAGACAGTGAACCGCTCTTTGAGGTATTTGTTCTCCGCCAGTTTCTGACGCTCGGATATCCCGCGAAAGACGGTTTCCACGGCCACTTCGGCTTTTTTGCCGCCGCGGATCAGGAACTCTATTTCCTGGTTCAGCCCCTGGTCTTTCAGGATAAGGGCGTGCACGTCCAGGATATTCCCTTTGCCGGAGCCGAGTTCTTTTAAAATATGCGCGGCGGCCTGGTTGAACCGGACGCTGACCCTGTCCCTGGCCGACCTGTAGCGGAGAAGTTCGGCCTCTGGTTTATCCGGGACCGCTTTCCGGTTTATGCGTAAATCGGAAGTTTCCAGAATAAATATCCGCCCGATGCCTATCCCCTTGGAAGCGCCAATGCCTTTCAAAACCGTGAAACCCAAAGATTTTTTCCTGACCATGCTGCCTCCCGAATTTAGCCGTCGGTGGTCTTCGAACGCCCGATCTCAACCCAAAGCTTCACAAAATTCGGAGCAGCAGGGGTTGCCTTATTGATCGTAGTGCACATTAAAGTAATGGTTGACCCTAAGGCCAGGCCGGAACCTGCATTTGGAGTCCATATCCCAGCAGTTGTGTTCAACAACATCGTATCGTTCGCAGCAGACTCGGTCAGGGTGTCAGTGAAACTCACCCCCCCGACCGTCCAGGCCGCTACGACGAAAGTGACCGCTTGACCTTGCCCCACGACCCCTGAACTGCAGCCGGTAATGGTTCCGATGGTAGCTGAGCCGGAGAATGTAAGCAGAACCACTCCGGAGCCATCAGCCGCAAAAGATGTTTCACTGGTAAGCACCACGGACTGAGACGCATTTACATAACCTTTAGCGGTAATGGTAGAGATAAAGGTGTTCTGCCCGGTGAAGGTCTGGCTCGACGCAAGATAGACATCCCCGCTGACTGGCGTTACCCAGCTCGGAGCATCGGCACCGTTGCTCTGCAGTATCTTCCCCGTTGTGCCGGCGGGAAGCAGGGTTGTTGTGTCAGCAGCCGATTGATACGGGATCTCGCCGCCTGTGCCGCCGGCTATGCTCGTAGCCGTTCCGGAGTTGCCGGTTATCGTGGTCTGATCGCCGCTGTTAGTCCCCGACAGGTTTGTGGCGGCGATCGCGCCGGTAAATGTCGCGCCCGCCAGGTTCGCTTTCAGGTTCAACGCCGTCAGCGTGGTAGTTGAAATGGGCTTGTTTAGATCTGAGGTGTTATCCACGCTGCCAAGGCCCACCTGCCCGGCGGTCAGGTCGGTCAGCGCCGAACCATTACCGTTAGGCGCCAGGTAATTCGTGCCGGCCGCAAAGTTAGCCGCGCGATAATCGCCCGCATAAGTCGTGTTCGCGGCGTTATCGCCGCTGTTCGTGCCGGACAGGTTCGCGACCGCGCTGTTGGCCAGCATGGCGTTACTAATCGCGCTGTCGGCGATAGAGGTAGCGTTGCCAACGCTTGTCACTACACCGGTAAGATTCGCGTTTGTTGTTACGGTGGCCGCATTGCCGCTGATGCCGCCTACGATGGTGCTTGAGAACGTTTTTGTCCCGCCTATGGTCTGGTCGCCCGTAGTATAGACGCCGTTGGTAACAGTACCGGCGTTGCCGGTTATGGTGGTCTGGTCGCCCGTGTTGGTGCCGTATAGATTCGTGGCTGCAATAGCGCCGCTAAACGTAGCACCTGTCAGATTTGCCTTCAGGTTTAAAGCAGTCTGCTGCGCAGTAGACACAGG
>JAPLKJ010000251.1 GCA_026388125.1 Elusimicrobiota bacterium | reverse complement strand
GGGCGTGCAGAACCTGGGCGGCGGCATAAAATATTTATCCCAGCAAGACGAGCTGCCGCTGAGCGTGAACGCCGGGTTCATGGTAACGGCCCTGCCGGGCCTGGCGCTGGCCTTCGAAGTTAAGCGGCTGGTGTATGACAAGGAGACCGTGTTCAGTGCCGGCGCCGAGTACGCTATGCTGAGGGGCAATAATCTCGGCCTTGCTCTACGCGGCGGCTATGGGCTTACCGGCCTGGAAGCCGATAACGATAAAAGCGGTTTATGCGTGGGCGCCGGGGTTACGGCCCTGGGCGCGCAGCTGGATTACTCCGTCTCGCCGGAAACGGGGATGGGCAGCATCCAGCGCATTACGCTGAAGAAGAAGTTCTGAAAGCGGTTAAAGTGTGAACTTCTGCAAATAGTCAAAAAGTCAAATACGTCCCCTGAAAAAGAACCGCCCCCCCGGTGAACGGGGGGGCGGCTTGTTTGCCCGCTACAGCTGCTTATTTGCCGGCTTCGGGCTTCTTGGCCTCGGCCTTTTTGGCCTCGTGCTTGCCTTCATGCTTCATGATGGGCTTCACGGAGGCTTTGCCGTCCTTCACGGAGACTTTCACTTTCTCGCCCTGGGTCAGGCCGGCCATCTTGGCGGCTTCGAGGGTGAATTTCTTCTCCGCGCCCTTGGCGTCCTTTACGGTGATCTCGTTGGTGGCGGCGTCGATGGCGCTGATCTCTCCGTTGGTCACTTCAACTTTCTTCGCAACTTCTTTCTTGGCGGCGGGCTTCTCCGCTTTTACAGCGGGGGCGGCGGCCGGGGCGGCAGCCGGCTGCGCGAAGCTCATACCCGAGAAAGCGGCGATGGTTACGACCGCGAGTAAGTACTTGTTCATTTTAGTTTCCTCCCAAAAAATAACTTCTATGACCATAGTGTAGCACTAGCCGCATTAAAGCGCGCTTAGAACAGCATTAAAAGATTTTAATGTTCCGGCGGGGGGAAAATTACGGTGAAGGCGGCGCCGGCGCCGGGGGCGCTTTCTGCTTTTATCTCCGCGCCGTGGGCTTCCGCTATGGACCTGGCTATAGCCAGGCCCAGGCCGAAGCCGCCGGAGCTCCGGGAAGAGTCGGCGCGGTAGAACCGCTTGAAGATATGCGGCAGGTCGCCGGCCGGGATGCCGGGGCCGCGGTCCGTTATTCTTACCGCCGGCCGCCCGGCGTCCTTGTAGATCTCCGCTTTTACGCTGCCGCCGGCCGCGCCGTATTTTATGGCGTTGTCCAGCAGGTTCAGGAAAAGCCGGTGCAGCTGGGCGGCGTCGGCCTCCACCTCGGTATTCTCCGCCGCCGCAAGCTCTATCTTTACTCCCGCTTTTTCGGCCAGCCCCGCCAGCGCGGCTATGGCGCCGGCGAGTATTTCGCCGAGGTCCGCGCGCGAGCGCTCCAGGCGCACTTCCCTGTTGTCGAAGCGGGCCAGCGTGAGCAGGTCGCCCACTATGCGCGACATCTTTTCCGTCTCTTCCAGGTTGCTCTGCAGGATGGTGGCGTATTCCCCGGCCGAGCGGGCTTTTTTCAGCGCCACCTCCAGCTCTCCCTTAAGTATGGTCAGCGGGGTCTTCAGCTCGTGGGAAACGTCCTGGATGAAGCGCCGCTCGGAAAGAAAAGAATCCTCGAGGCGCGCCAGCATGGCGTTGAAAAGGTCGGCCAGCTCGCGGATCTCGTCGCGGGTGCCAGGCGGGGTCAGGCGCAGGCTCAGGTTGTGGGCGGTTATCTGCCGGATCGTCCTGGCCATATCGGCCACCGGCCTCAGCGCCACGCGGGCGAAGAACATGCCGAAGGCCCCGGTGAGCAGCACTATCAGCGGCACCAGCGCGGCCATCATCACGCGCAGATGCCTCAGCGCGAACTGGGTATGGTAAGTGGAGCGGTAGGCCTGCACCAGGTACACGGCCCCCCGGGTGCCGGAGGCAGGCGTGGTGTAGGAGCGGTAGGTGTTCTCCGGGCCGTCCCCGGAATCCGCTTTAATGGTGTCGTAGGCGGCGTTGCCCTTAAGGGCGTCTTTCAGCGTGCGCTCGGGCAGTTCCGGCGCGCTCGGCGTGCTGCGCGAGCTTTGCAGCTCGGCGCCGCCTGCGTCGAGGATGCGCAGCTCTATCGCCCACTGTTTCGGGTCTTCCGTATGCAGGCGCACCAGCTCCGGGGCTATCCGGTAGAAAGCGCCGCCCTTGGCCGCGGCGGCGGAAACCCTGCCCACCTCTATGCGCTCGGTCTCCAGGTAGGCTTCCAGCGCGTCGGCCACGCCTTCCGCCCGCACCGCCAGCAGCTGGTCCAGGTTCTCGTCGAGGCTTTTCTCCAGGCTGTTGTAGACGAGCAGGCTGAAAATTACCAGCGTGACGGCCAGCGCCGCGGCGTACCAGAGCGTTATGCGGAAACGGACGGAGTTCAGCATCAGCTTTTAAGGATGTAGCCTTTGCCCCTGACCGTGTGTATCACTTTCCGGGCCGGGCTTTTTTCGAGCTTGCGCCGCAGATAATTTATGTAGACGTCTATCACGTTGGTGCCGGTGTCGAAGTTTATGTCCCACACGTGTTCGGCTATCATGGTGCGGGTGACGATCCTGTCCTTGTTGCGCACCAGGTATTCCAGCAGCGAGAATTCCTTGGCGCTCAGGTCCAGTTCCCGGCCGGCCAGGCGGGCCTTGTGGGCCGCAAGGTCCAGCGCTATGTCCCCGGCTTTGAGCATTGTGGAGGGGGCCTCGGGCCGGGCGCGCAGCAGGGCGCGTATGCGGGCCAGCAGTTCCTCGAAGGCGAAAGGCTTGGTAAGATAGTCGTTGGCGCCCGAGTCCAGCCCTTTTACCTTGTCCTCCACCCTGTCCCTGGCCGTCAGCATCAGGATGGGCGCGGCGAAGCCGGCGGCGCGCAGGCGCGAGCAGACGGTAACGCCGTCCAGACCCGGCAGCATCACGTCCAGCAGCAGCAGGTCGTAGGGGTTATCTTCGGCCAGCATCAGCGCTTCGTCGCCGGAATGCGTGACGTCGGCCGCGTAGCCTTCTTCTTTAAGGCCGCGCTTTATGAAATCGGCTATTTTCTTTTCGTCTTCTGCTATCAGGACGCGCATAAGGCCGTCAGACCCGGGTTTTAAAATAGGTGATGGTGCGCCGCAGGCCTTCCTCGAGGTCCACTTTCGGTTCCCATTTAAGTATTTTCTTCGCGCGGGTAATGTCCGGGCGGCGCACCTTGGGATCGTCCTCGGGGAGGGGGCGGAAAACTATTTTGGAACGGCTGCGGGTCAGGCGCTTTATGGTCTCGGCCAGTTCCAGCAGCGTAACCTCGTGCGGGTTGCCGATGTTGACGGGGTCGTTCTCCTTGCTCACCAGCAGGCGGTAGATGCCTTCTATCAGGTCGGAGACGTAGCACAGGCTGCGGGTCTGCGAGCCGTCGCCGTAAACCGTTATGGGCTTGTTCTTCAGCGCCTGCGTCATGAAGTTTGGCACCGCGCGGCCGTCCTTCAGGCGCATGTTGGGGCCGTAGGTGTTAAAAATGCGCAGCAGGCGCACCTGCATTTTATGATAGCGGTGGTAGGCCATGGTCATGGCCTCGGCGTAGCGCTTGGCCTCGTCGTAGACGCCGCGCGGGCCTATGGGGTTGACGTTGCCCCAGTAGGCCTCGTGCTGGGGGTTTATCAGGGGATCGCCGTACACCTCGGAGGTGGAGGCTATCATGAAAATAGCCTTCTTCTCTTTGGCCAGCCCCAGGGCCTTGTGCGTGCCCAGCGCGCCCACTTTCAGCGTGGGGATGGGGAACTTCAGGTAGTCTATGGGGGAAGCGGGGCTGGCGAAGTGCATCACCGCGTCGAGCTTGCCCGGCACGTGCAGGTAATTGGTGACGTCGTACTTGGTGAATTCGAACTTCGGGTCCTTGAACAGGTCCTGGATGTTGTCGATGCTGCCGGTCAGGAAGTTGTCGATGGCTATTACCGAATGGCCTTTGCCGAGCAGATAGCGTGAAAGATGACTGCCCAGGAACCCTGCCGCGCCGGTGACTAGTATTCGCATGAAATAGGTCTCCAGTTCTTAAATATTACCCTGCCGGCGGCCGAACGGCCGGCTCGCGTGCCGGCCGTTTCCCCCGCGTCTCAGCCGGCCCCGGTTACTTCGCGGGCGCGGCCCCGGGCTCTTCTACGGTTATCTCCGTGTCCGTCTCGGGTTCCACTTCGTGCTCTTTCGCGAGCTCCAGCGAGCGCTTCTTCTCCGCTTTGCCTATGAAATAAATGGCGATGAACATCAGGACCAGTCCGGCCCAGTCTTCCGTCTTCGGCAGCTTCTGGTCCTTTATCAGCCACCAGACGAAGATAGTGGCCGCGGTGCCGGCTATCAGCGAGGTGAGGCGGTTCACCAGGCCGGCGAAGGTGGCGGTGCGGCCCTTGAACATGAACAGGAACACCGAGAAGAAGGCCGCCGCGCCGAAGGGCAGGCCCGTGATGATGACCGTCAGCCACTTGGAAGGCGGGTTCTTCGCGGAATCCGAGAACTGGAAGGCGAAGGTGTTCTTCATCTCGGCCACCGGCTTGTTGACGGCGTCGGCGGCGGCTTTCAGCGCTTCCGGGGTCACCTTCTTATAGGCCAGCAGCTGCCCGGCCTCGGCGATGGCGTCCTCGGCCTTTGAACGGTTCTCGGCGGTGAACTTGGAGGTATCGGAGGCCAGCAGGGCTTCCGCCTTGGCTATGGAAGCCGCCACGGCTTCGCGCTCGGGCGAGGGCTCCGCCGTCTGCGCTATGGCGGGACGCTCGGCCGCCGCGAACGGGACCGCGGGCGCCTTGTTGACCACGAAGAAGAAGATGGTGCCGGCCAGCACTATGGCCAGCGTGGAGGAGATCTGCTCCACGGCGAAGAAGCCGTACGTGTCGTAGATGGCGCCTTTGGGCCTGGTGTTCTTGTAATAGTTCATTATATAGATGCGGATGGTGTAGGCGGTGAGGTAGGCGGTGAGGATGGTCATGGCCGCCGCGTTGCCCAGGAAATCGAAGCTGGACTTGTCGAACACGAACAGCTGGCTGAAGAAGGCGGCGTAGTTGCCGGTGGCCTGCACCATGGCGGTGGCGCCCTTGAAGTTCAGCATCTGCAGGGCCACGGCGCACAGCGCTATGACCACGGCCAGGTTCTCTTCCCAGTAAACTTTTTTCTTGAGGATGCCCTGCCGTATCTGCGCCTCGTCAATGGCGCGGCTTATTATGATGATGCTGGCCCGCATGATGATCATCGCCACCATCACGGAGATGGGCAGCGTGTACATCAGCGTGGTGGTTGGGATCACTATGGCCGTGCAGATGCCCGACGGTATTATGTAAAAGAATTCGCGGGGCATGTCGAAGCCCAGCACTTTTATCCGGTCGGTGGACTGGAACTTGTACCAGCCCAGGACGATCACGACGGCGTTGCAGATCAGCATTCCGCCTATGGTGTTGTAGAAGGTGTAGGTGGTGCCGCCTATACCCATCACTTTGTCGAAATACTTGACCAGGAAACCCGTTACTATGTACAGCGCGAAGTAGCCGAAGGCGAGCTGCAGCAGGCGCTCCGTGGTGCCTTCGTGGGTTTTATGCATGAAAACCGTTTTCATTGTTTTTATCATGATCGTCTCCAGTCCCGGCCGCTAAAAAGCGGGATTCCCAAGTGGCTATATTATATATAAATAAAAAGGAACGGGTGGTGCGCCGGGCCTTTCGCGGTCAGGGTTTGGGCGCTCTTTTCCGCGAGATCTCCGCCGCCAGGTTTATCTTGTCCGTGAGCGCGAGGAGATTGAAAGGTTTTTCGATGTAGTCCATCGCGCCGAACAGGCGGGCGTCGCTGACGGTCACGGCGTCGGCAAGGATGCTGACCGCGAGGATGGGAATATGCGCGGCGGCGTCCATCGCGCGGATCTCGTTCATCAGGGTTATGCCGTCCAGGTCAGGCATCTTTATGTCCATCAGGATCACGTCCGGCATTTCGGCGGACCGCGCCCCGGCGAAAAAGGTCCGCGCCAGTTTCGGGTCGGAGAAGGTGCGCAGCTCGAAGCCGGCCGCGCCCAGGCCGGTCTCGTACATCTCCAGTACGGCGTCGTCGTCGTCGATGGCTGTTACTTTAACGCGGGGTTCTTCGGTCATAGTCGGGCCTGGCCGCGTCAACGCTTCTTCCCCTGCGCGGCCGGTTTTACAGCGGGAACGGCCTGGCCGGCCTTGGAGGCTTCCAGCACGCTGCATTTAAAAGTGCCGCGCGTGCTGGGCAGGTAAAAAAGCGTGCGCAGGCCGTAAAGCTGCTGCTCGGTGATGAACGCCTGCAGCTCTTTTACGTCAGCGGCGCTTTCCAGCGGGATAAGGCGGTTCGCGTCCTTGATGGAGGCCAGCAGCGGTTTTATTCTCTGGATATTATAGGTCTCGATGTTCTTCACTTCGCCGTCCCGCGAGGCTTTTTCGCGGAACGCGTCCAGGGCCTCGCCTTCGAGCGGTTCGGCCCGCAGGAAAGCCGCCGTAGTGGTGTCGACGTGCAGCTCCATCACCGCCTTGCGTATCTCGCCGAAAGCGTAGGTGAAAGCTTCGCCGAAGTTGTTGAGCGGGGCCTTGGTAAGGGTAAGCTCGCCGCTGATATACGCCGAGACGCTGAGCAGCTCGCCGTGGTAGAAAACCGTCTTGTCCTGCTTCCGGTTCCTTGTGTTCACTATCTCGGAGTTCTCCGTTTCGCGGAGAAAGTCCTTGATCAGCTGCACGGGGATGTTCCCGCGCCGGGTGGTGACGGTCTTGGAGGTCTCCTCGCGCAGTATCGCCCGCCCGTCCTGTGACACTTCCATGTAATAGTCCACGCCGGTCCTGGGGGACGAGCCGGTCATCCAGACGGCTTTGCTGCGGTTGTTCTTCATCTGGTCGTAGGGCCGCATGGCCTGCAGCGGCCCGGCGGCGCACAGCATTACGCCCAGCAGAAGGGCGGCCCTTGTCATGGTTCCCTCACCAGCGCGTCCGCGGATAATCCGCGGCCGCGGCGCAGGGCCAGCCAGAGCAGCCCCAGCAGCACCAGGTTCTGCATGAATTCGTGGGCCAGGGAATTGGAGTTGGCGGAGCCGAAGCAGCCGCAGGAGGTAACGGGCAGGCCGCGCAGCCAGGCCTGGGCCAGCAGCAGCTCGAAGAACGCCAGCATGGCCGCCGTGAACAGCCCGGACAGCCGCGTGAAGATGCCGGCCGCCAGCAGCAGCCCGGCGTAAAGTTCTATCCAGGGCACCGCGTAGGCGGCCCACAGGGCCGGCCCGGCGGCCAGCACTTTGTACGACTCTATGGCGTAGGCGAACTCTTCGGCGGGGGCCAGGGCCTTGACGATGCCGGAATAAATGAAAACCCCGGCCACCACGAGCCTGGCCAGCAGGCCGAAAATTTCCTTAGGGTCCGTTTTTTCGCTCATTTCAGTTCACAGGGCCGGCCGCGGGCCCTAAATCCTCAGTGTGCTTTTTTCAGCAGGAGATCGAAGCTTTTGGCCCGCTCCAGCAACTGCCCGCCGCCTACCGCTCTTTTGCCGTTTATAAAAAAAGTCGGGGTAGCGTTAACGCCTTTCATTTCGCCTTCGGCGGCGTCCAGCGTCACGCGCCGGCGCGTGGCCGGGGCCGCGGCGCAGGCCTGCATTTTACCCCAGTCCAGGTTCAGTTTGCGCGCGAAGGTTTCGAATACCGCGGGTTTTTCCTTGGCCTGTCCCCAGTTCTCCTGGCCCTCGAACAGCAGCGCGCCGTATTCCCTGAACTTGCCCTGTTCGCCGGCGCAGTCGGCGTAGGCCGCGGCGTCCGCGGACCACGGGTGGATGCTGCCGAGCGGGTAATGCTTGAAGGTGAGCCGTATCCCGCCGCCGTAGATCTTCAGCATGTCCTCCAGCGCCAGCGCCGCGTGGCGGCAGGCCGGGCAGGCGAAATCGGTGTATTCGTAGATCTGCACCGCGGCGGTTTCGGGGCCGAAGGTGCGGAAATCCGGCGCGGGCCGGGTGGGGCCCAGGTTCAGCTGGCGCGCCAGCAGCACGGCCGTGGTGGAAACGAAGATAAGGACCGCGGCCAGCGCGGCCAGGCGCGCGTTCTTTTTGCTTATCATAGGACGGCCTTCCCGAAAATGTCTCTTAACACCATGAAATTATACTACAAAAGCTTGACTATCTTGGACGGCGAGTGCGCGCCTTTTATCAGCAGTATTTTTTTAGCGTCCACGCCCAGCGCCAGCGCCAGCGCGCGCAGGGCCGCGGCGTTGGCCATGCCCCTTTCGGCTTTCGCCTTGGTCCAGATCTCGTACGTGTCCTCGCTGCGTTTAACTACTTTGTCCCGTTTGGAGTCGGGGTGGACGCGCAATTTTATGAACATAAAGGGAGCGATTATCCCTGTATTAACGTTTCCGACGTCATGTCTTTCGGCTTCTCTATGCCCATTACGGCCAGCACCGTAGGAGCGATGTCCGAAAGTATTCCGTGCGGGCGCAGCTTCACGCCCGCCGCTTCTTTGGAGATATAAATGAACTCCACGGGGTTGGTAGTGTGCGAGGTCATGGGCATGTTCAGCTTGTAATTCCACATTTCCTCGGCGTTGCCGTGGTCGGAGGTTACGAATACGGTGTAGTCGTGCTTCAGGGCCTCGTTCACCAGCATGCCCACGGATTCGTCCACTATCTCCACGGCTTTCACCGTGGCTTCGTAGATGCCCGTGTGGCCCACCATGTCGCAGTTGGCGAAGTTCACAAGTATGAAGTCGTACTTTTCCGAGGCAATTTCTTTCACGGCTTCCTCGCGCACTTCGGGGGCGTCCATTTCGGGATGCTCGCCGAAGCTGGAGGGGTCCCAGTGGCCTTTCATCTCTTCCTGGTCCTCGTCCTTGTAGGGGTCGGTGCGCTTGCCGTCGAAGAAGGAGGTGACGTGCTTGAATTTCTGGGTTTCGGCGAGGCGCAGCTGTTTTATGCCGTGCTCGGAGAGCACCTGGCCCAGCAGGTCGTTCATGCCGCCGCCTTCGTCCATGGGGGGCAGGGCGCTGAACTTGAACTCGTCGTAGTAGCGGGTGAGGCCGCAGTAGGTGATGTCGAATTTCTTCCAGCGGAGGCCTGGGTAGTTGTCTTCCACGAAGGCTTTGGTGAGCTGTATGGCGCGGTCCTGGCGGAAGTTGCAGTGGATGACGGAATCGCCGTCCTTCATGCCGGGATAGCCCTCTATTACCGTGGGCGGTATGTACTCGTCCACTATAGGCAGGCCGTTGGGGTTCTTTAAAGTTGCGTAGGCGCCGGTGAGTGCGGCTTCCGCGCTGGGGGATCTGGCGCCATCACAGCGGGTGATGGTGTTGTAGGCCTGGTCCGTGAGTTTCCATTTTTCACCGCGGTCCATGGCGTAGTAACGGCCCATGATGGTTCCTATCTGCGCGTTGCCGACTTCTTTTAATACTTCTTCCATCATTTTCAGGTAGCTGAGGGCGGAGCGCGGGGGGGTGTCGCGGCCGTCGGCGAAGAAGTGCACGTAGACCTGACTAATGCCTATCCTTTTGGCTTCGCGCATGATGGCGTACATGTGGTCCTGGTGGGCGTGCACGCCTTCGTCCTGTACCAGGCCCATGATGTGCAGGGCGGAGCCGTTCTTTGCGGCGTTGTTCATGGCGGCGGCCAGGGCGGGACATTTGAAGAAAGTTCCGTCCTGTATCATGTCCATGATGCGCTTGAGTTCCTGTATCACGATGCGGCCGGCGCCCATGTTCAGGTGGCCCACTTCGGAGGAGCCCTGGTAGCCTTTGGGCAGCCCCACGGCCTCGCCGGCCGGCTCCAGCACGGTGTTGGGATAGGTTCTCAGGTACCGGTCCATGTTGGGCTTTTTGGCGTTGGCTACGGCGTTATACTTATCCGGCTTGGCCATGCCCCACCCGTCGCGCACGATAAGCAGAACTTTTTTCTTGGTCATAGTTATATCCTCGGGGAAAAGCTGTCAGCCTATATTTTAGGAAATATAAGAGGTCAGGTCTTGCATTTCAACAAAATGTTGAACTGCAAGACCTGACCCCATTTTAGGCTTATGACGGCGTGCTTATTTCTATCTCGAGCTTTTCCTCGCGCGCCTTCCGGCTTTTTTTGCGCCCGGTTTTCCAGCCTTCCCACTGCTCCAGGTCGCCGAAAAAGCCGTGGTCGCCGTCCTCCAGCGCTATCAGCGCGCCGCAGACCCTGTCCAGCAGGTAGCGGTCGTGCGTTACCAGCACCAGCGCGCCGGGAAAATCCCGTATGCTGCTCTCGAGCACCTCCAGCGACTGGATGTCCAGGTCGTTGGTGGGCTCGTCGAGCAGCAGCAGGTCGGCGGGCTCGAGCATAAGCTTCGCTATCAGCACCCGGGACTGCTCGCCGCCGGAAAGGCGGCTCAGGGGGAAGTCCAGCTGCTCCGCGCGGAACAGGAAGCGGTGCGCCCATTTGTTCACGTGTATGAAATTCCCGCGGTACTGCACGTTCTCGCCGGCCGGGCACAGCGCGCGGCGCAGCGTAACGCTCAGGTCCAGCTGGTCCCGGTGCTGGTCGAAGACCGCGATCTTAAGGTCCTCCGCCTGCTTGAGCGTGCCGGCGTCCGGCGCGAGCTCGCCGGTTATCAGCTTGAGCAGCGTGCTCTTGCCGCTGCCGTTGGAGCCCAGCAGGCCCAGCTTGTCGCCGGGGCGCAGCATGAAGTCGAGCTGCCCGAAAAGCTTTCGCCCGCCGCGGGTCTTGGCCACGCCCGTCGCGTGCACCAGTTTTTTCGTCTGCCGCCCGCTGGCCGTGAAATCTATGGTGACGGAGCGGTTCTGCGAGTTCCTGAACTCCAGCTCCGACAGTTCGGCTATCAGGCCGCCGGCCCGGTCGATGTGGGCTTTCTGCTTGGTGGCCCTGCCCCGCGCCCCCCTGCGCAGCCAGGCTATTTCAGCGCGCACCACGTTGCGCGCGGAGTCCTCGCGGGAGACTTGCGCGTCGAAGAACGCTTCGCGGTTCTCCAGGAACTTGCTGTAGTTGCCCACGCTGTTGAAGTGGCCCTGCGGGTAGCGCTTGTCGAGCTCGATCATGCGGTTGCAGACGCGTTCGAGGAAGCGCCGGTCATGCGTGACCACCAGGAACGAAGACCGCAGCCCGGACATGAAATTCTCCAGCCACAGCACGCCTTCCAGGTCAAGGTGGTTGGTAGGTTCGTCCAGCAGCAGCAGGTCGGGCTCGCGTATCACCTGCGCGAGGATGGCCAGCCGTTTGCGCCAGCCGCCGGACAGCTTCGCCACCGGCTGTTCAGTGTCTGTGAAGCCGGCTTTCGCCAGCATGGTCTCTATGCGGGAATCAACTTCGTAATCCTCCAGGCCCAGGCCGTCCAGCGCCTCGGCCAGCTTCGCCCGTACGGTAAACCCCTCCGGCGGGGCCTCGAAAACATCCTGCTGGGCCAGGTAGCCCACGCGCAACCCCCGGCGCGGCGCCAGGGTGCCGTCGTCCTGGGTTTCCTGCCCGGACAGTATTTTAAGCAGGGTGCTTTTGCCCGTGCCGTTGGGCCCTATCAGCCCCGAGCGCTCGCCCTCGAAAAGGCCGAAAGAAAGCCCCTCGAAAAGAGGCCTGGCGCCGAAACGTTTGGAAAGATTTTGACAGCTTAGAAGTATAGCCATAGAAGTAGTATGTTAAGTATAACAGTTAGGGACTGGGGTCAGGTCTTGCATTTCAACAAAATGTTGAAATGCAAGACCTGACCCCGGTTTACCCGGGGGCCGTTATTGTCGCATAATACACGAATAGGGCGGGCCGCCTAACGGCATTTTATGGAAAACTACGAAGAAAACAAAAAAACCGGTAGCGGAAACGAAGAATACGCGGACCTGGAGGAGGTACCGGAGCCTTTGGGCCTGTGGCGCCGGGTGCTATAGAGCCCACTTCCAACGGCTGGGTTCTCTGGGCGGCGGTAATTATTCTCGGGGCCTTTTACTTCCTGGCTAAATACTAGGCCAAGCCCCTGTTATTTCGGCTGAGAGGGAGAAGCTATGGACCAGATACAGACTTTGATGGACTTTCCGGCGGCGTTCGACCGGAACACTCATTATATAGGAATAGCGTATATGACGCTGCTCGGGGCCTGGCTGCTGGCCGCCGCCGGCGGAGCGGTATGGGCGGCTATTGACGCCCCCAAAATAGGCGCTTCCAGGGCGGTGTGGGTGCCGGCGATATTCCTCACAGGGCCTTTCGGGCTGGCCGCTTACCTGGGCCGCGTGCGGTGCTGGTGGCCGGCCGCCGCGGCCGTCTGGCTGGCGCTGTTCCTGCTGCCTGCCGTCTGGGTAGGGGTTTTATTCCGCGAGCGCCGCGCGCTGTACGGTTTCATGCAGCAGAACTTTACCCCGCCGGTGCCGCTGCAAATGCCGGCGGCGCAAAGCAAGGCGGAGGCGGACGCCAGGCTGGTGAAGGAGGCGCAGGAAGTGTTAAAAGAAGCCGAACAGGAGCTTGACGACGCGAACAGGACCGCCGAAAAATATAAGAAGCTCACCGGCGGCAAGTAAAAAGGGATGGGGTCAGGTCTTGCATTTTAACAAAATGTTGAAATGCAAGACCTGACCCCACTTTTTTGTATCATAATTGCGAAGCAGGGACTATGGAAAAACGACTTATTATGACCAAATTAACGCTTTTTCTTCTGATGACGCTGCCGCTATGGGCGAACGCGCAAACGCTTTCCGCTGAAAAAGCGGCGGCGGCAAAGACAGGCACGACGCTCAACTGCTACCAGCGCCGGCCTTTCCTGCAGATGACGATGAAATGGGACGAGGCGGGCGGGTTCCACCTGGCGCTGCTGGCGCCGGAGGGCATAGAAGGCCTGCCGCTTTATAACGGCGTAGTGACCTCTTACAATTTAAGCTACCTGCAGCAGCAGAAGGAAGACCTGAAAGACTGGCCCGCCGTGGTGTCCCTTTCCTGGGCGCCGGGCAGCTGCGCGAAAAGCGGGGACGACCCCTGGGTGGTGGAGTGCAGCGGCCCGGCGGCCGCGGAAAAGAACTCCGGCGCTAAAGAGCCCCTGCCCGCCTGGCCGTACTCCACGTCCACGTTCTTCACTTACCGGCAGCGGCAGGCCGGCGTCAGCGGCGAATTCGACGCGCGCGCCATGACCTGGGTGGTAGAGACCCAGGGCACTATTTATTCCCTCGGCTTTAAGTTCATGCTGAACCTGTGCGAGTAGCGGAGCGCTCATGAGCTGGTTCGGAAAACTATTCCTGCCGCTGGCGAGGCCCGCCGTCTGGCTGCCCCTTTCCGCGCTGCTGCTGCCGGCGGGCGTGTGGCTGCTGCTGATAGCCGGCGGGATAGTTCATTCTTACGCGCTGACTGAGACGTACGACCGCTGGTTCGCGCTGGACATGGGCATGTTTTTGTGCGGCCTCGGGGTGTGGACCGCGCCGATAGGCCTGGGCGTGCTGCTGCATAAGCTCAAGGCGCCGGACAATATCATGCGGGTCCTTATCGCCGTCCTATTCAACCCCTGGGCGCTGCCGGCCGCGCTGCTGGGGCTTTCCGTTCACGGCGCGTGGGCGCTGCGCGCCTCCGTGAGCGGCCCCGGCGCGGGCGATCCCTTCGACACTTTGTTCTGCGCGGCCATCCTGCTGCTGGGCACGGTGTCGTACGCCTTGCTGGGCACGAGCCTGAGCCTGAAGCGCCTGCATTTCGGCCATGCCGACCTGATGCCGGAGGAGATCGAATGCGCGCCGGGCGGGGAAGCCGCCGCCGTGCTGACGCTCGGGAAAGCGGCGGCCTCGGTGGAAGCCAGGCTTGAACTGTACGGGGAAGGCGACGCCCCTCTTGTTACGATACCTGCCAGGGTGGGCCCGGCCGAGCCGGCGTCCGAAGGCTGGGCTTACCGCGTCACGGCCGTGCTCCCGGCGAGCACCGTGCTGCCCAGGGACGGCGGCTGGGTGCTGTCGGTAAAGGCCCGCGGGACTTTCGGCGGCACCGTAGAAGAATCCGCGGATGTTACCCTGCGCGGGTGATGCGGTCAATGTTCATTCGGGCAGCTGCAGTCTTTTCGCGGTCAGGCCTTTGGCTATGGTCCAGGGCACCATTTTAGCGAACACGTCCAGGATTATCACGGCGTTGGAATTGGCGTCTTTTTTTGAAGCTTTCCGGACCCTGTTCACTATGGCGACGTTAAGTTCCTCAATGGTCTTATAGGCCTTTTTAAGCTTTGCCAGGTCCCAATCGGGCTTGAGCCCTTTCTTTTTCCGGAGATACTGCAGCAGCAGGTAGGACGAGACCGACCTGTGGGTGGTTTCGCCCAGCGACGCGAAAGGCAGATGGTACCTGGCCATGGGTTTGAGCATGTCCATCACCTTGCAGCCGCTGGTGGCCATGTAGATCCCTATCAGCGAACTCAGCGCGGTCTGCAGGCTGGTCCGCTTGAAATATTCGCGGGCTTCGGTTATCACGCGCACGTCCACTTTCATGATGGAGGACTTGTCGGAGAAAATATTCGTCACTTCGGCCAGGTTCATGGCGATGGGGCAGTGTTTTCCCGGCGCGGCGGGGTAAGGACAGACGCTGCATTTTTCGAAGTCCAGCAGCGTCCATTCCGGGAGATACGCGTTCTTTTTAGGAACTATGTTGAGCGTGGCGGGATCGAGGTGCAGCTCTATCGTTCTTTCTTCGCCGCTGTCGAACTTGATGATGTATCTGTAGAACATGGTCCCTCTGTAAAAACCAGCGCGGCCGCCGGGCGCTTTCCGTATGGGATTAATAATATAAAATACGGCCTTGCTTGCACAGCCGGCTTGCAACAGCCGGCTCACAGCGCGGCCGCCGGGCGTAAATCTGCTAAACTTTAATCCAGGCCGTGAAGAAGCGAGCGGAGAGCGGCGGAGCAATGTCCTGGCGGCCGGCTTATGAAAAAAAATCGCGAGCGGAACACCTCGGGAATAGTTTTAACCTTTAAGATGGATATGCCGCAGCTGGGCGCGGAGGGCCGGCGGATCTGGGTGTACCTGCCGCCGGATTACGCCGCCTCCGGCCGGCGCTACCCCGTGCTGTACATGCACGACGGGCAGAACCTTTTCGACCCGGAAACCTCCCATTGCGGCGATTGGGGCGTGGGCAGAAGCCTCGACGCGCTGTTCCATGAAAAAAAGACCCGGGGCGCGATAGTGGTGGGCGTGGACAACGGCGGGACGGAAAGATGGAACGAGTATTCCCCCTGGTGCGCGCGCAACGGCAGGGGCCGCTGCCGCGGCGCCAGGTACGCCAGGTTCATCGTGGACAGCCTTAAGCCGCTGGTGGATGAAAAGTTCAGGACCCTGCCCGGCCGGGAGCACACCGGCATAGCCGGCAGCTCGCTGGGCGGCACTATCTCCTTTTATATCGCCCTGAAATATCCGGAGATATTTTCCCGGGCCGGCCTGCTCTCGCCCGCTTTCTGGTTCGCGCGGGCCGCGGCGGTGAAGCTGCTGAAGCAGGCCAGGCTGGAACAGGGCCTGCGCGTGTACCTGGACGTGGGCACGAAAGAGGGCGACCACGAGGACGACTATCTTGCCGACGCGCAGAATATCGCCGGCCTTTTTGCGGAAAAAAAGGGAGCGGAGCGGCTTTTGATCGTGGACGAGGGCGGAATACACAACGAAACCGCCTGGGCTGAAAGGTTCCCGGCGGCCTTTCTCTGGCTGTTCGAGGGGGCGCGGCGGCGGTAGCTGATCGGGCGCGGCGATTTCGGTATTTGTTCGGGATTGTGATATTTATTTCCTGTAGAATATATCAGGAAGGAACGCGTTGAGTGACGGTAACGTTATGACCAATACGAGCGCGGCGGCGCATACGGAATTTAAAGTATGGATGATGGCGACGCTTGGCCTGATAAAGGACGGCAAGATGGGCGCGTCACAGGCCAGGGCTGACCGCATCAAGGCCGCTGTAGCTTACTCGAAGATAGGGAAGCTGAATTAACTGCCGCGGCCCTGTTAAATTTACAGCGAGAAAAAACAAGCGCCCCGCTTTTGGCGGGGCGCCGTTTTTTTGTCGACCGTCCGGCTTACTGGGTTATCGCCAGGAAGCAGTGGTCGGCCTGGGGCACCTGATAGAAGTCGAATATCGGGGTGCCGTTGCCGCCAGCCCACACGCCGTTCATGGGGTTGCTGGTGCGTATGATGTTATTGTAGGCGTCGTAGTAGAAGAACGTCGCCCGGGCGTTGAACGGCATGGTCCTCTCCACTATGAAGCCCTTGGCGGAAACGCCGGGGGTAACTTCGCAGACCGTGCGGTACATCGAGTACGGGTGCGAGTTGCCGTTCCACCAGCCGTTATAGTCGTTCCACCAATTGTCGTGATCGGGACCATGCTGGTTCCAGTGATTGTTATTCCAGTCATTGTTGTCCCAATTGGGATGACCGCCGTGATGAGGCTGCCACGGACCGGGCTGAGGGCCGGGCTGCGGATGCCAGGGCTGAGGGCCGGGCTGAGGCGGGAAAGGCATCGGGGGCTGGGGATGCCAGGGATCGGGATGCGGGCCGGGCTGGGGGCCGGGATGCCACGGGCCGGGCTGAGGAGGCATCGGGGGCTGCGGATGCCAGGGGCCGGGCTGGTGGCCGGGCTGCGGATGCCACGGACCGGGCTGAGGGCCGGGGCCGTCGTGGTGTCCGGGGCCGCCAGGGCCGCCGTGATCGCCATGGCCGCCGGGGTTAAAAGGGGCCGGGGGATTCGGGTTGAAGCCGCCATGACCGCCGAAGCCGCCGGGGCCGCCGAACTTCAGATCATTGACCAGCTTCGATAATTCGTCGCTGGGTTTGTCAAAAGAAACCGCCTGCGCTGACGCGAAACTCGCGTAGCAAACGAGCGCCATTATCGCGATAAAAGCGCTTTTATTGAGTTTTTTCATGCTTACCCTCCCAAAAAATTACTACTTGAACATACGATACAAATTCTTTCCGGTCCCGGTTTAGAAGCAAAGGTCCCGCGAATTCAGGGGAAAGGGCCCAGAAAAAAATAGGTCTTAAGGGAAACAGCGTTCATGGCGATCTGCGCCTGCCCGTCGGCAGCGGCGTTTCCATTTGATAGAATGTTCTGACAGGGTACCTGCGGGAGCAGCGAAGGCGCCTTTGCCCGCGACCGGCGGCAGGTCCGGCGCAGGCTGCGGGCCGGGGTTTATCAAGGGGAGCGAAAATGACGCATAAATTCACGGTCAAGACCTCGGCTAAATCCGAGATGGCGGATATAACCGGCGAGCTCGCCGGGCTGGTAAAAGAAAGCGGTTTCGAGAGCGGGCTCTGCTGCGTCTTCGTTCCGCACACCACCTGCGGCCTGGCTATCAACGAGAACGCCGATCCTGACGTGAAGCGCGACATCATAGCCAAGCTCAACGAGAGCGTGTCCGAGGATTTTCCGTACCGCCACGCGGAGGGCAATTCCCCGGCGCATATCAAGGCGGTGCTGGTGGGCCCGGCGCTTACTATCTTTATAGAGGAATGGGCGCTGCAGCTGGGCACCTGGCAGGGCGTCTACCTGTGCGAATATGACGGGCCGCGCAGCCGCGAAGTATGGGTGAAGCTCATCAAGGGATGACAGGAACCGCTCTTTGCCTGAAACTTTTCCGGCTAGCGCGCATCTATATAAAGGAAGAATATAACGAGTTTTGCCGGGAGGCTGAATGGAACAGGTAATACTGGACGTCAGGGAACAGGAAGAATTCGCGGCCGAGCATATACAGGGCTCTATCTGGGTACCGCTTTCACAGTTCGGGCATACCGCCCCGGGCGTGCTGCAGTCGCTGCTGGGCAGGAAGCTCCTTATCATGTGCCGCAGCGGGAACAGGGCGAAGCTCGCCCTGGAACAGATAACGCAGCTGGGTTTCGGCGGCCAGGTTTCGGCCGAAGTTTACCAGGGCGGGATACTGGAATGGGCCAGGCAGGGCAAGCCGCTGATTACCCGCCATGCCGCCCCGCTGCCCATTATGCGGCAGGTGCAGATAACGGCCGGCCTGATAGTGCTGGCTTCGGTGGTGCTCGGTTTCACCGTGGCCCCAGCTATAGCCTGGGTGGCCGCGTTCGTCGGCGCGGGGCTGACCTTCGCGGGCGTCACCGGTTTCTGCGGCCTCGCTAAGCTGCTGGCGCTGATGCCCTGGAACAAAGCGGTACCGGAGCAGGATTGCCGCTGCGGGTAGGCAGCGCAGGCCGGCCGGAGTAAAATAATGCGGCGTAAAGCTCATAAAATATTTAAAAAGAAGCGGCGGTACGGCCCGCTTCTCAAGGCAGCGGCCGCTCTGGCCGCCGTGGCCATGCTGGCGGTGCTGGGCGTAAGGCGGCTGGGCGAGGGGGAGTCGCCGGAGGCGCTGCTGGCCCGGGCCAACGGCGGGCTCTATACCCCCGCCTACCTGCGGCTGCGCGGAGAGCTTTCAAAAAAATACCGCGGCGTCCTGCCCGGCCGCTTCGGCGAGGCCGTTAAAGGTGTCACCCGCCGCCTGCCCAAAGAGGCCGGCAGGGTTATAGCCATAACGCTGGACGCCTGCGGCGGCGAGCACAGCGGCGGCTATAACGACAGGCTGATCAATTTCCTGCGCGGGGAGGGCGTGCCCGCCACCCTGTTCGTTTCGGGCCGCTGGATTGACCGGCATCCGGCGGCGTTCCTGGAACTGGCGCGCGAGCCGGATTTCGAGATAGAGAGCCACGGTTATCTGCACCGCGCCTGCTCTGTGTCCGGCCGGGGCAAGTGGACCGTAAAAGGCACCCGCAACGCGGCGGAAGCGGTGGATGAGATAGAGCTGAACGCCCGCAAAATAGAAGCGCTGACCGGCCGCCGGCCGCGTTTCCACCGGCCGGGCGGCGCCTATTCTGACGAAGCCTGCGCCGAGCTGGCGAAAGACCTCGGGCTGGAAGTGCTGACCTATGATATTTATTCCGGCGACGCCAGGCCGCACGCCCCGGCTTCCGCGATAGCCGCCAACCTTGTGAAAAACGCCTCGCCGGGGGGGATATTCATACTGCATTTCAACCACCCGGGCTGGAACGAGGAAGCCGCGCTGCGCAAGGCCATTCCGGCGCTTAAGGCGCGCGGCTACAGCTTTGTCCGCCTGGACGCCGCCCTTAAACCCCGGTAAGCTCCCGGTTTTTTAGATCTTAATGAAGATGTTCTTCCTGTACAGCAGCCAGAAAAAGGCCAGCCACAGGCCCATGTAGGAGAAGGCGAAAGCGGCCGAAGCGTTCAGCGGGGAAAGCCAGGCGCCGAAAACGTGGTCGCAGATGAAGATGCGCAGCTGCAGCGGCTCGCCGCCGGGCACCGGCAGTTTGTACAGTACCAGGAATTTCAGCAGGAAGATGGGCAGCATGTAGGCGGCTATGGCGTTGATGCCGAAGATCTCCAGCGGCTTGCCCCATGCTTTCAGGCCTTTAACCTCTATCAGCCAGTAGCACAGGGCCAGCAGCCACAGCGCGAGCCCGCCCGTGAACAGCACATAGGAGCTGGTCCACAGCGCTTTGTTTATCGGGAAAGCCAGCCCCCACAGCCAGCCGGCCAGCGTAAGCGCCGCCCCGCCGCCCAGCAGGCCCGCCACCCGCCGGTTCTCGGTGCTGTTCGCCCTCAGCCACAGGCCCGTGAAAATGCCGAGCAGCGTGGTGACCAGCGAAGGCAGCGTGCTGAGTATGCCTTCGGGGTCATAGGGCCCCTGGCGGTAAGTGTGGGCGCCCAGCACCAGCCGGTCCAGCCAGGCCGCCAGGTTGCCTTCCTTGGTAAGGTTGCCCACGCCGTAACCCGGCACCGGCAGCTGGGTCATCATCAGCCAGTAGCCGGCCAGGGCGGCCGCCGCCAGGGCTATCTGCGTGCGCAGCGTGGTCTTGATGAAGAGGAACGAGGCGAAGCAGTAGCACAGCGCTATGCGCTGCAGCACGCCGAGGATGCGGATGGTGGAGGGGTGGTAATTCGGGATGGCGTTCAAGACCATGCCGAAGGCGTAAAGGATCAGCGTGCGCTTGAAGATCTGCGCGGCCAGGCCTTTGCCGCCGTCGCGCTCCAGGCGCTTGGACAGCGAGAATACCAGCGAAACGCCCACTATAAAAAGGAAGAAAGGGAACACCAGGTCGGTCATGGTGCAGCCGTCCCACGCGGAATGGTCGAGCTGGGGATACGCCTCGTTGTTGCCCGGCGTGTTCACCACTATCATGCCGGCTATGGTCAGGCCCCGGAACACGTCCAGTGAAAGCAGGCGGGATTTCTGCGGCGCGGCGGTTGTGTTTTCCATAAAACCTCTCTGTGTATTAATTCGGAAAAATAGTATACCAAAACGGCATCGGCCGCCGGGCGCCGCGAAAGGGGTCAGGGCGCGGGCAGCTGCTCCACTTCTGCGAAGAAGCCGGCGTGGTCGGACAGCCGCCCGCAGGCGCCCTTGTTCAGGATGCGGGCCTCCGCCACCCTGAATCCCCTGAGGTAAATGCGGTCCAGCGGGAAAATAGGCAGCACGGAGGGAAAGGTGCGCAGCTTATGGCCGTAAAGTTCCAGCCCCGCGTCCTTCAGCAGCAGGCGCGTTTCCAGCTCGTCTTTTCTGCTGCGCCATTCGTTGAAATCCCCGGCCACGATAACGGGCTCGTTCCCGGGCACCATGTCCTGTATGTATTCGCGCAGTTTTTTCAGCTGTTTTTTGCGCGACCTGTGCAGCAGGCCGAGGTGTATGCAGATGCAGTGCAGCCCGGCGCCGCGCCCGGGCAGCTTCAGGCGGGCGTAAAGCATGCCGCGCTTTTCCACCCTGTTGGTGGAAATATCTATGCGGTCGAAGAACAGGATGGGGAAGCGGGAAAGGATGGCGTTGCCGTGGTGGCCGTAAGTGTAGACGGCGTTCTTGCCGTAGACATGGTCGAAGCCGGCCTCGCCGGCAATGTATTCGTGCTGGGATTTGGCCGGCCAGTCGCCGTGCTTGGCCGCCTTATGTATGTTCTCGCCTACCACCTCCTGCATGAAGATGATATCGGCGTTGGCCGAGTGTATGCAGCGGCTCAGCTGCGGCAGGATGAAGCGCCGGTTGAGCGGCGAGAAACCCTTATGCAGGTTTATGGTCAAAAGGCGTATTTTCATTCCAGGTCCCGCCAGTATGATAACAAAAAAACGCCCGGGTTCCGGCGGCGCCGTTTTTTTAAGTGTTATAATTAAAAAAAGGGGATATCTATGAACCAGGTTTTAGAGGTTATAAAAAGCCGCCGGAGCATACGCAAGTACCTGCCGCGGCAGATAAAAAAAAGCGAGCTGGCCGCCATACTGGAGGCCGGGGCTTACGCTCCCAGCGCTCATAACGAGCAGTCCTGGCAGTTCACTGTTATCCGGAACAAGGAACTGCTGGACCGCATCAGCGCTAAGGCGAAGGAAGTTATGGCCGCGCAGAGCGCCGATTGGGTGAAAGCGATGGGGCAGAATAAGGAGTTCCACGTTTTCTATCACGCCCCCGCGGTAATCCTGGTCTCTATGCGCACAGCGGCCCTGTCGCCGCTGGTGGACTGCTCGGCGGCCATACAGAACATGCTGCTGGCCGCGGAGAGCCTGGACATCGGCTCCTGCTGGATAGGCCTTGCCCGCTATTATTTTTCCATAAAGAAAGAACTTCCCCGCCTGAAGCTGCCCGAAGGCTACGAGCCCTGCTACGCCGTGACCCTGGGCTACAAAGACCAGCGCCCGGCCAAGCCCCTGCCGCGCAAAGCCGCCGCGGTCAACTATCTCGACTGAGCCCGGCCGCCGGGCTGTTGCAAGCAAGTTAAAATGTCATGGTTTTAGTTTTTTAGAAATGTCATGATGCCTGACTGCTTATTGCTGCTTGTAGCAGCGGCTTTTTAGCAAGGATAAACCTCCTCCATGGATGGTCTTTTCCCGGGACGCTCGTCC
>JAPLKJ010000279.1 GCA_026388125.1 Elusimicrobiota bacterium | reverse complement strand
ACGGTCAGCACCTGGGTCTCGAGCTCGTCCTTTTTATTCTTGCAGGTCTCGATCTCGCTGAGCAGGGCTTTAAAAGCGTTGTTCTCCTTCACCGCGTTGAGGTCGCGCTGGTGCTTGCGTATGTCTTCTTCTGCTTCCGCTATTTCCAGCTCGATGTTCTTTTTCTTCCCCTGCAGCGCCAGCAGGGCTTCCCGGGCGGCGCTCATGGAATTCTTCTTGGCCTCGAAAGCGTCGGCCAGGGCCGCTACCTTCACCGGCACGGCCGCGGCCCGCGCCTTCAGGGCGTCCAGCGCGATATCCATGCGCTGCAGTTCCACCAGCGCTTTCGTTTCTATCGTGTGCAGTAGGTCCATTTACTTCTCCCTGTCCAGGCAAATTATACAAAACCCCCGCCGGAAAACCGCGGCCCGCTAGGCCGCCACCGGGCCGCCTTTCACGTTCTTCAGTATGGCTATGGCGGCGCGGCTGCGGTTGAGCGTGTAAAGATGCAGCCCCGGTGCGCCCCGCGCCAGCAGGTCCCGCGCCTGAGCCGAGGCGTAATCCACGCTGAACCTGAACAGGCTTTCCTTGTCGCCGGCCCAGCGCTCCAGCCCGGCGCGCACGGCGGCGGGCACCGAAACTTTCATCAGCTGGGTCAGGTTCTGCATCTGCTTATAGCCGGTCAGCGGCATCAGGCCGGGCAGGATGGGCACGTTTATCCCGGCCGCGGCCGTCCTCTCCAGGAAGCGGAAGTAAAAATCGTTATCGAAAAAAAGCTGCGTTATAAGATACTCCGCGCCCGCGTCCACTTTTTCCCTGAGGCGGGCTATGTCCTCCTCCAGGGTTGCGGCCTCCGGGTGCTTTTCGGGGTAGCAGGCCCCGCCTATGGAAAAATCCCCGGCTTCTTTCAGATCGGCCACCAGCTGGGCGGCATAATGGTAATCGCGCCTGAGCGGGATGCCTTCCACGTTCTGGATATCGCCGCGCAGCGCCAGGATATTCGTTACGCCCATGGCTTTCAGGCGCAGGCAGATCTCTTTTATCTCCGCCCGGGTATGCGCCACGCAGGTCAGGTGCGCCACGGTCTCCAGCCCCAGCTCCGCCTTAAGCACGCCGGACAGCGCCACCGTGCGGTAAGGAATGGAACCGGAGGAGGAATTCGTGATGGAAACGAAATCCGGGCCAAGCGCCTTGAGCTCGCGCGCGGTGTCGAACAGCCGCCGCGCGTCCTCTTCGGTCTTGGGAGGATAGAATTCGAAGGAGAATATTTTTCTTCCCGCCTGCAGGACTTCGGTTAGTTTCATACGCTTATTCGGGAAAGCCTATGCGCCCGGGCGGCCAGTAGGTGAACCAGGCCCGCCCTTTTATAAGGTTCTCCGGCACCGGCCCCCAGTAGCGGGAGTCGCAGGAGCGGTCGCGGTTGTCGCCCATCACCATGTAGGAACCGGGGGGCACTTTTACCGGCCCGAAATCATCGCGGATAGAATCCGAGAACATCCGGCCCAGCATGCGGGTCTCCCAGTAATTCTGGTACTCGGCCGGCAGGGTCCTGGCCGAACCTTTCGGATAGCGGAACTGGTCGGTGTGCTGCGTGAAAGGTTCGTCGGGATTCACGCCGTTGACGAACAGCTCGCCGTTCTTCAGTTCGACGGTATCGCCGGGCATGCCCACCACGCGCTTGATGAAATCCTTGCCGTACTGGCTGCCGCCGCACTGGAACTCGCGGGGGTCGGAGGACGGGAACTGGAACACCACGATATCCCCGCGCTTGATCTTGAAGAGCTTCAGCACTTTCTTGCTGGTGTACGGAATGCGCACGCCGTAGATTATTTTATTGACGAACAGGTGGTCGCCCACCAGGAACGTTCTTTCCATGGAGCCGGACGGGATCTTGAAAGCCTGCACGAACAGGTACATCACCACGGAGGCCAGCAGCACCGCGGAGAAGACGGTCTCGGACCACTCCATGTCCTCGCGTATGGCCAAAGGCGCCCCGTCCTTGAGGTCACCTTTTTTCCCGGCGGCGCCTTTCCACCAGGCGTAGGACGCGGCGGCCAACCCGGCGATCACCCCGTAAACCAGCTGCCTGGAGGTGAACAGCACGTTGGTCACCACATCGCCCCGGCGGTTATCCAGGCTTACGGTGAGCAGCACCATGGCCACGAACCCCACCAGGCCGTAGAACAGCGCGTGCCAGGCGCGCACGAAAGGGGAATCCGTCCTGAATTTCCCCTTGTCGCGAAAATGCGTGGTGAGGAAAAGATGGACGCCCATCAGGATGCCTATCCAAAAAAGTTTTTCTTCCATGTTGTTGATCTCCGGTCTAAGTCACAATAGCTCTGCCCGCACGGAACGGGCCGCGCGGCAAAAACGGCTGCGCTCTCACTTCTTGTCCTGGCTGATCTTCAAAAGCGACATGAACGCTTCCTGCGGGATCTCCACCGAGCCCAGCAGCTTCATCTTCCGCTTGCCTTCTTTCTGGGCTTCCAGGAGCTTGCGCTTGCGGGTGATGTCGCCGCCGTAGCATTTGGCCAGCACGTCCTTGCGGATGGCGCCGATGGTTTCGCGCGCGATGATCTTCCCGCCCACCTGGGCCTGCACCGCTATCTCGAACATATGGCGCGGGATCAGCTCCTTGAGCTTCTCGCAGAGTATCCTGGCGTTGGCCAGCGCCTTCGAGCGGTGGACGATGAACGACAGCGCGTCCACCACTTCCCCGTGCAGCATCATCTCTATCTTCACCATGTCGGAGGAGCGGTATTCGTGCGGCTCGTAGTCGAACGAGGCGTAGCCGCGGGACACGGATTTAAGCTTGTCGTAGAAATCCAGGATGATCTCGGACAGCGGCAGGTAATACTCCACTATCACCCTGGTGGTGGAGATATACTCTATCTTTATATGCTCGCCGCGCTTTTCCTTCAGGAGGTTCATCACGCCCTCCATGTACGGCAGCGGCACGATGATGTTCGCGAGCACGTACGGCTCCATGATGTCCACCACGTCGCCGTAATGCGGGAAGTCCGCGGGGTTGGTGACCTCCACGTACTTGCTTTCTTTCGCGCCGTGGCTGTCGCGGGCCAGCACTTTGTAGATAACGTTGGGGTTGGTGGCTATCAGCGGGATGTCGAATTCGCGCTCGATGCGTTCGCGCACGATGTCGAGGTGCAGCAGGCCCATGAAGCCCAGCCGGAAGCCGAAGCCCAGCGCCTTGGAGGTCTCTCCCTGGAAGGTGAAGGACGAGTCGCTGAGGTTCAGCTTCGAGATGGCGGTCTTCAGGGCGGTATACTCAGTAGTGTTCACGGGGTAGAAGCCGGCGAACACCACGGGGTTCACTTCCTTATAACCCGGCAGCGGCGCGTCTATGGGGCAGCCCTTCTCCGAAATGGTGTCGCCCATTTTTATTTCGTGGATATCGCGGATGCCGGCCACCAGGTAGCCCACCTCGCCGGCATGTATCGAGTCGGACTTGGTCAGCTTGGGCGTGAGGAAACCCACCTCTTCCACTTTGTAAACGGCGCCGCTGGAATAGAAAGTGATGTATTTGCCGGCCGTCAGGGAACCGTCCATTATCCTGGTATAGATCACCACTCCCTTGTACACGTCGTAAAAAGAGTCGAAGACCAGCGCTTTGAACGGCTTGTCGGCCGAACCGCGGGGGGCGGGGATCTCGGCTATGACCCGCTCCAGCACGCTGCGCGCGCCGCGGCCGTCCTTGGCGCTGATGCGCGAGGAGTCCACCGGGTTCTTCAGCACTTCCCAGATCTGCTCCTCGGTGGCGTCGGGGTTGGCGTGCTCCAGGTCTATTTTGTTTATCACCGGGATGATGGTGAGCCCCAGCGACTGCGCCAGGTGCGCGTGCGCCAGCGTCTGCGCCTCCACGCCCTGCGAGGCGTCCACCAGCAGGATGGCCCCTTCGCAGGCGGCCATGGCGCGGGAAACCTCGTACGAGAAATCCACGTGCCCCGGGGTGTCTATAAGGTTGAGTATGTATTCCTCGCCCGAGTCGGAAGCGTAGATCATGCGCACGGCCTTGGCCTTGATGGTGATGCCGCGCTCCCGCTCCAGCTCCATGCCGTCCATGAACTGTTCTTTCATCTGGCGGTCGGGGATGGTATGGGTGATCTGTATGAAACGGTCCGCCAGCGTGGATTTGCCGTGGTCGATGTGCGCGATGATGCTGAAATTCCTGATGTTCATAAAGTTAATGCTGCCGGGGGACTACTTCACTTCTTCCTCCACCAGCTTTCTGATCTCCTGCGCGGTGGGCATGCCCAGCACCCGCTGCGCGATGCCGGAGAACTTCTCGAAGTTCATGGCGCGCACCGCCGACTTGGCCCGCAGGTAGATCTTGGGCGGCACCGAAAGCACGTCCACGCCCATCCCCACCAGCAGCGGGATGGCGAAGGGGTCGGAAGCCATTTCGCCGCAGACGCTCACGGGCTTGCCTTTCTTGTGCGCCGTCTGCACCACCAGGTTGATGATGCGCAGCACGGCGGGGTGGAACGGCTCGTAAAGCTCCGACACGTACTGGTTGATGCGGTCCACGGCCAGGATATACTGCACCAGGTCGTTGGTGCCGATGGAGACGAAATCTATCTCGCCCAGCAGCGAATCCAGGATTATGGCCGCGGCCGGGATCTCGACCATCACGCCGAAAGCGGGGTCGTACTTGACGGGCATCCCCTCTTCCGCCAGCTCGGACTTAACGTCCTGCGCTATTTTTTTCACGGCCATCAGCTCGTCCACCGAGGACAGCATGGGGATCATGATCTTGATGTTCCCCTCGGTATTGGCCCTGTAGATGGCGCGCAGCTGCGTCTTGAGCAGCTCCGGGTATTTTATGAACAGGCGTATGCCCCTGAACCCCATGAACGGGTTCTGCTCGTCCTTAAGCCCTTTTATCCCGAGCTGCGTGGCGCGGTCGCCGCCGATATCGGCGGTGCGGATGATCAGCGGCATGGTGGGCGCCGCTTTTACCACGGCCGAGTAGGCTTTCACCTGCTCCGCCTCCGTAGGCACGGAGTTGCGGTTCATGTACAGCGATTCCGTGCGGTAAAGCCCCACCCCTTCGGCCTTTACGGCGGCCAGCGAGGGCGCGTCCGCCGAGGAATCCAGGTTGGCCATCAGGTTTATCTTGTGGCCGTCGCGGGTTATGGCGGGCAGGCCCTTGAGGCGGTGGAAGAAATGCTCCTGCTTCTGCAGCTCTTCGCGCCGGGCCTTGTATTTTTCGATTATCTCCGCGGTAGGGGAAATTATGACCATGCCCTGTTCGCCGTCCACCACCACGGTGTCGCCGCTAACCACCTGGCGGCTGATGTCGGAAAGCCCCACCACCGCCGGGATGCCCATGCTCTGGGCGAAAATGGCGGTATGGCTGGACTTCGACCCGAGGTCCATGCAGAAGCCCAGCACCTTGTTCGACTCCCTGATGTGCAGCGTGTCCGACGGGTAAAGATTGTGGGCCACCAGGATCACCGGCTCCTTGAGGTCCTTCAGCGAAACCTTTTCGGTGTCCACGAGGTTGGAGATTATCTTCTTGCCCACGTCGAAGATGTCGTGCTTGCGCTCGTGGAAGAACTCGTCGTCGATCTTCTCGAACTGCTCCTCGGCCTGGTCCAGGATCTCCGACAGCGCGAACTCCGCGTTCATGCCCCTGGAAACAATCAGCTTAGGCACTTCCTTGGTGATCAGCGGGTCCTGCAGTATCAGGTGGTGCGTGTCTATGAGCTTGGCGTGCTGTTTGCCCAGCACGCTCAGGATCTTATTGTGCAGCGCGTCCAGGTCCAGCCGGGTCTTCTCCAGCGCCTCTTTGAAGCGCTTCACCTCGGCCTTTATCTTCTCGGGCGCGATGGTCTTCTGCTCGATCAGGATGTTCTCTTCCTTGAGTATGTACGCCTTGCCTATGGCGATGCCGAGGCTGGCCGCCACGCCTTTTTTTATAAGCATAGCTTCCCCTCGGAGCGTTCTGCGTTCGGCATTTCGCGTTTAAGGTTGGTCATTTAATCCTCGTCGAACTTGCTGGCGAACAGGTCGCCCAGGGCCTTCACGGCCTCGGCCTCGTCCCTGCCTTTGGCTATCACTTCTATCAGGGTGCCGCAGCCCGCGGCCAGGGTCATGATGCCCATGATGCTTTTGGCGTTGACTTCCATGCCGTCCTTCAGCAGTTTTATATCGCAGGCGAACCGGGAGGCGGTATTGGCGAGCATGCCGGCGGGCCTGGCGTGAATGCCGAGTTCGTTGATTATCTTCAGTTCCTTCTTGATCATATGTAGAGGTTGAACGGAGCTAGCTTTAGAACGCTGAAAAGCAGCACGGAAACCACCAGGATAAAGCCCGCCGCGAAAAGCACCGAGCGGCCGAAAGCGCGCGTTACGCGGTGCAGCGCGAGCACCGCCGCGCCCAGCCCCAGTTTGAGCAGCAGGGCCGCCGTGGAGCAGGAGGCGTAATTCACCCCGGCCAGCAGGCCGAACGCCAGCAGCGCCAGCATGATGGACAGCGCGTAGCCGACGGCGCTTAAAAGCCTTATGATGCGCGGCCAGTTCACGGTATCCAGCCCGCAGCTGGCCGTGCCCCCGCAGGCGTAGCCTTTGGCCAGGCCCTGCCAGCGCAGGAAAACCGCGACGGCCGAATAGCCCGCTATGCCCAGCAGCGGCCCGGCCAGCAGCAGGCCCGTAGACGGCCGGGTGTCCAGGCCGGTAAAAAGCCAGCCCGTGAAACCGCACAGCGTCCAGACCAGCAGGCAGACCTGCGAGGTCATGGGCTTCAGGCGGCCCCAGAAGATCCTGTCGCCGATGGAGGCGAAGCTGGAGGCCAGCGCCTGCTTCACGCCGGGCATGCTTTTAAGCCAGGCGCCCGGCTCGGGGGCGGCGGCCGCCTCTTCCTCTATGCGCACTATGTTGCCCAGCACGAAGTTCGCCATATAGGGCTGCGTGTTGAAAATTTCGGTGTGCCGCAGTACCGCTGCGTTAAGTTTTTCCCGGTCCGGGTAGATCCTGCGCAGCGCCGGCAGCAGGGAGAAAGCGAACCCCAGGTTCTGGAACCTTTCATAGTTCCAGGCGGCCTGGATGAAGAACGACCGGAAGAACATGGCCGCCAGCGGCGGGCGTACGGCGGCCGCCCGGGGGGTCTGATTTTTCCCGGCCGCCGCGTTGATAGGTAATTCTGCCGTCATCATAGTCACTTCTTATACGCCTGCGTGCGGAACCTGAAATACAGCCCGCTGAGCCCCAGCCAGGGCATAAGGGAATAAGCGAAATCCGTTCCGGGGTACAGCGCCCTGACGCCCGGCACCGCCGCCAGCGCGGCCGCCAGCCCCGCCCAGCAGACCACGTAGCCGGCCATGGCCGCGTTCTCGAGGAGCATGGCCCGGGCCAGCCAGCGGCTGAGGTTTAGGTCGCCGGCTTTGACCTGCGCCTGCACCAGAGTGTTCCAGGGCGAGCGCGCCGCGCGGATGCGCGACTCAACAGGGGAATAGGCCGCGCCGGCCGCCGCGCCGATGAAGAAAGCCAGGGAAGGGGCGAGGCCGCCCGCGGCATGGGCCAGCACTCCCGCCGCCGCGCCCGCCGCGCCGTTGGGCGGCACCACGCCGCCCACCGGGATCACGTCGATATAGAGCAGCTCCAGCAGTATCCCTATGCGCGCGCCCTCCAGCGGGCAGCCGTTGAGCCAGCCCAGCAGCGGCCCCACGAAAGCGGGCCGTGAAAAAAGGAACTGCCCCGCCTGGACGGAGTCCAGCCCCAGCAGGCCGGTCAGCGCGCTCGAGAATAAAATTTTAATAGCGGTAGTCATAGTTCACTGAGCCGGCGCAGCGTCACGAAATAGCGGCCATCAGGTCCACCGGGCTGTCGGAAGGCACCCCGCGCCCTTCTATGGCCACTCCCGCCGCGGCCAGCTTTCTGAGCGACTCGCAGTCCTGGTCGTTCAGGAAAATAGCCTTGCCGATGGACAGGTTCTTGCCGGCGGAATAATGCATACCGCCGATGTTAAGCGCCGGGATCTTTACCCCCTTGCCCAGCAGGGCCAGCGCCTCTTCCAGGCCGGGCAGCAGCAGCAGCACTTTGCGCTCCGCCTTCTGCGCCTCCGGCAGATAGGCGGCCGCCTCGTCCACGGTCATGATCTTCAGGTCCACGCCTTCCGGAGTGGCGAACCGCATGATATCCCTGCGCAGTTCGTCGGCGGCTATCTCGTCGGAGACCACGGCCAGCTCCTCCGCCTTCAGATGGGGCACCCACCCCTCCGCCACCTGCCCGTGCACCAGCCTGTCGTCCACCCGGTAAAGTATTATCATAAGTTCACTTCTTCATCAGGAGGCTCTTCACCTCGCAGATGGCTTTGCGGCCGTCCTCCATGATCTTGACCACGAGCCGGTCGAAATCCAGCGCGGCCCGGTAGGAGAACGCCGAGGTCATCATGTTGATGTTCACGCCGCAGATCACGGCGCACTTGTCTATGTGGCGCGCCAGCGGCAGCGCCACGTTCATCGGGGTGCCGCCCGGCATGTCTATGAAGAGCACCAGGCCGTCGTCGGAGCGCAGCTCAGCCACGGCGGCCGACACCGCTTCCTTGACCCGCTCCAGCGTCATGCGCGAAGAAATGGAGACGTTCTTCAGGCCGTCGCGCTGGACGCCCACGATGCCCTCCGCGGCCTCGATGAGGTAAGCCCCGAATTCCCCGTGCGTTATGACGACGATATTTATCATAGACCCTGCTTGTAGGCCGGCGGGCCGCAACGCGCAGGCCTTCCCGGCCCTCCGGCGCCTGCCTGTCTCTTTTACTTCCTGATATCCCGGTGATATTCCGAAACCGAAACCCCGCCCGCGGCGAGCTTTTTCGCCAGTTCGCAGGCGATATAAACGCTCCGGTGGCGGCCCCCGGTGCAGCCGATGGCGACAGTGAGATAGGATTTCCCTTCCTTGACGTAAAGCGGCAGCAGCGCTTTTATCTGTTCCGCGTAGCTTTTAAGGAAACTGCCGAACCCCGGCTGGCCGCGCAGATAGCGGCCCACGGCGGCGTCCAGCCCGGTTTTTCCCCGCAGCGAGGGCACATAATAGGGATTGGGCAGGAAGCGCACGTCCATCACCAGGTCGGCGTCCAGCGGGATGCCGTATTTATAGCCGAAAGAGATCACCGAGATCTTCATTTCGGCGGCCCGGCGCAGTTCCAGCAGGCCGGAAATTATTTCCTTGAGCTCGCCCAGCGCGAGCTTCGAGGTGTCTATCACCTTGTTGGCCCGGGACTTGAGCTCGGTGAGGATGCGGCGTTCCTGCTTGACGGCCGCGGCGATATTCTTGCCCAGCGGGTGGCGGTGGCGCGTCTCGGAGAACCGCTGCGTCAGCGACTCGTCGGAGGCGTCCAGGAAGACCAGCTTGTAATCCAGCCCCAGCTTGCTCAGGTTGTCCAGCGAACGGATGAAATCCTTGAAAAAGCGCCCCTCGCGGATGTCTATGCCCAGCGCGACGTGCTTCAGGTAATGCCGCGCGTTGATGAGGGCGGCGAACGCCGGGATCAGCGCTATGGGCAGGTTGTCCACGCAGTAGAAGCCCAGGTCCTCGAAAGACTTAAGGGCCTGGCTTTTGCCGGCGCCGGACATGCCTGTTATTATAAAAATTTTTCTTTTATTGGCTGACATAGTCGACGGCTGCGGCTTACTTCTTTCCCATTTCGCGTATCAGGCTTTCATTTAGCTTCTTGGCCACGAAATACCCCTGGTTCTTCAGGCGCTGGTTGAGGGCCGCCACTTCTATCAGCACGGCGAGGTTGCGCCCCGGCGTTACCGGCAGGCGCAGGGAAGGCACGGGCACTTCAAGTATCAGCTCCTCGGCCGAGGACAGCCCGGTGCGGTCGTAATTGCCCAGCGAGCCGGAGGTCACGCTCTCGAGCTTCACGTGCATCTCGATCAGCGACTGGTCCATGATGGAGCCCACGCCGAACAGCAGCTCCACGTCTATTATCCCGAGGCCCCGCACTTCCATGTAATGCTTTATGTTCTTGGGGGAATTGCCCACCAGCATGTAGCCGATGCGGCGCTTGACCTCCACCACGTCGTCGGCTATCAGGATGTGGCCGCGCTTCAGGAGCTCCAGCGCGCATTCCGATTTGCCCACGCCGGAGTCGCCCTGTATCAGCACGCCCAGCCCGTAGACGTTCACCAGCACGCCGTGCACGTAGGCGATGGCGGCCAGCTGGTCGTCCAGGTAAATGGTGAGCTCGCGGATGAACGTGGAGGTGTCGAAAGAGGTCACCAGCAGCGGGATGCCCGACCTGGCGCAGGCCTGCTTGATCACCGGCAGCGGCTTCACCCCGCCGGTAACTATGACGCAGGGTATTTCCGGGGCGGAGAACATCTTGTGGAGGTTCGCCAGCACCGTGCGCGGGTCCTCCTTGAGGCAGTAGGCGTACTCGCCCTGGCCTATTATCTGTATGCGCTCGGCGCGGAACTGCTCCATGTGGCCCGCTATGGCCAGGCCCGGCCGGTTTATTTCGCTGACGGTCACCTTGCGCCCGAAATCGCGCGAGCCGGCCACTGTCTTAAGCCCCAGGATCTTCCCCCGGGACTTAAGCAGTTCCTTTACAGTGATCGACTTCGCCGCTTTCTTTTGCGATTCGGGCATGGACCGGCGTCCGTTATTTTTTTACGGGCTGCAGCAGGCCGTAGGTGCTGTCCAGCCGCTTGAACACCACCTGCATCTGCCTGGTGGCTTTCTCCTGGTACAGCCAGAAGTTGAAACCGAGCTTTTCCATCTCGATGACGGCCTCTTCCTTGTTCATGGGCTTGAGCGGGACGTCCTTGACCACGGAGAACTTGATCTCCGGGCCGACGAGGGTGGTCAGTTCTCCCATATCCAGGCCTTCGGTGGCGTGATGGTCGGTGAAGCGCTCTTTGTATTTCTTCACCTGTATCTCTATTTTATCCATCGCTTTGTCGATGGCGGAATACATTTCATCGGTGCTGGCGGCCGCTTTCATGGTCTGGTGCCCGGCGTGAACCACCACTTCGGCGGTGTGGATCTTCTTCTCCACCGAGACGATAACCTGGGCCCAGACGATATTTTCCAGGAATTCGTGAAGTTTCTCGAGCTTAGCCTCTATGAATTCCTTCACGGGCTTGGTCATTTTCATTTTTCTGGCGACGATATGTATTCTCATTGTGTTCTCCATAGCTAAAGCTAAAAGACGGTCCTCCCGGCAGGCGGGGACCCATTATTTATAATTTATTAAATTTAGAGCCAAGTTTCAATGAAAACCCGGCCCGCGGGCCGCCTGGCGGCGCCCCGGCCCCCGCCCCGGCTACCGCGGTCTCTCTGGCGACAGGGGCGGCAGGGCCGGCAGTTCGAAGAAGAAATTGGAGCCTTTTCCCTTTTCGCTGGAGATCTCCAGGCGGCTTTCATGCAGGTTCAGCAGCTCGTTGACTATTCTGAGGCCCAGGCCGAACCCGGCCGCGGCCTCTTTCCCTTCCTCGGTACGGTAGAAGCCGGCGGTTATCTTTTTAAGGTCGGCCAGCGAGATTCCTATGCCGGAATCCTCCACGGAAAATATCACTTTTTTAGGCGGCTCGCCCGTAGGGCAGATCTCAACGTCTATCCTGCCGTTCTGCGGGGTGTATTTTATGGCGTTGCCCAGCAGGTTGCTCATCACCAGCGCCATGGCTTCCTTGTCGGCGCTGACGAAAACAGGGAGCTCCGGCATTTTCAGCCCGAAGGTTATGTCCTTCTGCTTTAAAAGCTCCCGCACGGACGCAATGCATTCCTCCGCCAGCTCGCGCAGGGCCAGCGGTTTTTTATCCAGCTTGAACTTGCCCTGCTCCATCCTGGCCTCGTTAAGGATGTTCTTCACGTAAAGGGCCATCTGCGTCTGGGCGTTGCCGAGCATCAGAAAGATCCTGTCGCGCGTAGCGTCTACGGGCTTCGGCTCCGAATCTTTCAGCAGGTAAAGGCCGGTGGACATTACGGTAAGGGCGTTATTGAACTCGTGGCTTACGGTGTGCAGCAGGGAGGATTTCAGCTGCGACTGGGCCTGTTCTCTCTGAAGCAGCGTTCTTACGCGGCTGAGCAGGAGAACGGAGACCATAAAAAAAGCCAGCCCCACCAGGGCGTTCCAATAAGGGATGAGCGGGTGCGCGTAGACGCGCCCGGTAAATCCGTAGTCGCTGGCGAACCACGCCAGGGCGCTCAGCAAGGAGACCGCCAGGCCGTAGAGCAGGCTGGTGCGCCAGGTAACCAGCAAGACAGGTATCAGGTAAAAGAAGGAAACGGCTATTTCATAACCGGTAAAGTAGTCGGCGCAGCCGACAACGAAAACCAGCAGAACGGCCGCGGTCATGGTCTTTGCCGTGGTATCGGTCAGCCGTCTTATTATTTCGAACATAGCCGTTCCGAGCCTCTCCGCGCGCCGCAACCGGGTTCCCGACAGGAATTATACCAAAACCGGCGGCGTCTTCCGGCCGGCTTTGCCGGTAATTTACGAATTAGTTATACTCTAATCAGCCGCGGCCACGACCGCCGCGGGCGGCCCAAGGAGAACCCCATGAAAGAACAGATCTTGAAAAAAATCGGATCCTACGAAGCTTACGCCATCGAGCTGCAGCGCGGGCTCACGGCCATACCGGCGCTGGCCCCCTCTAGCGGCGGGGAAGGCGAATACGACAAGGCCAAGTGGCTCGAAGGCGAGCTGAAGAAGCTCAGGTTCGATTCCATCGAGTGGATTAACGCCCCGCAGGCCGAGGCCAAGAACGGCATCCGCCCGAACGTGATAGCCCGCTATAAGGGCAAAAAATCCGCCAGGACCATCTGGTTCATGAGCCATCTGGACATCGTCCCCCCCGGCGACCTGAAGATGTGGAACAGCGACCCCTACAAGCTGATCGTGGACGGCCGCAAGCTCACCGGCCGCGGCGTGGAGGACAACCAGCAGGCAACCGTCTCCAGCATCCTCGTCGTGAAGGCGATGATGGAACTCGACTACCGCCCCGAGCACGACATAGCGCTGCTGTTCTGCGCCGACGAGGAGACCGGCTCCGGCTACGGCGCCGACTACATCTCCGAGAAACACCCGCAGATCTTCGGCAAAGAAGATGTGTTCTTCGTGCCGGACTCCGGCTGCGAGGACGGCTCGCTCATCGAGGTGGCCGAGAAGTCCATCATGTGGATGAAGGTCATCACGAAAGGCAAACAGTGCCATGCCAGCCGCCCGGAACTGGGCATCAACGCCTTCAAGGCCTCCAGCGACCTCATCACCCGCTATCAGAAGCTTTACAAGAAGTTCCCGAAGAAGGACAAGCTCTACGAGCCGCCCATCAGCACGTTCGAGCCGACCAAGAAAGAGAACAACGTGCCCAACGTCAACACGCTGCCCGGCGAGGACGTGTTCTACATGGACTGCCGCGTGATGCCGGCGTACCAGCTCGGCGAAGTGAAGGCCGAGATGCGCCGCGTGGCGGATGAAGTGGAGGCAAAATACGGCGTGAAGATCGCCTTCGAGCCGCAGCAGGAAGCGCAGGCCGCGCCCCCCACCGACCCGAAATGCGCCCTGGTGCTGGCGCTCAAGAAAGCCATAAAGGAAGTGCTGGGCGTGAAGCCCCGCGCCTACGGCATCTGCGGCGGCACCGTGGCGGCGTTCTTCCGGCGGCTAAACCTGCCGGCCGTGGTGTACTCGCGCCTCAACGATTCCGCGCACATGCCCAACGAGAACACGCTGATAGACTACATGATGGACGACGCGAAGGTGTTCGCCGTCACTACGCTGCTGCTCTGCAAGCAGAAGTAAGCGGCCGGAATTAAAACTTATAAGCCAGCATCGCGCCGGGCTCGCCTTCGGGGCCCAGGTAAGGGGCCAGCTTCAAAGCCGTTGGCGCGGCCGGGCCGGAACGCTTAGCCGCCGTGCGGCCGCCGGAGGCGATGGCTTTCCCCAAGCCGTAGCCTACCGCTATGCCCAGCGGGTAGTCGCTGGCCCAATGCACGCCGTTGTTCATCATCTGGAAACACAACCCGCCCAGCAGCGCATAGCCTACCGGCTTCACGTATTTATTGTCCGGGTAATTCCCGGCTATCACGGTGACCGTCATCACGCCGGTGGCGAGATGGCCGGATGGGAAAGCGTCGTAGCGCGTCCTGTGCGCCATATACTGTTTCAGCCCCGGGAACATGCGCCATACCCCGCGCGGGGCCGAAGAGGCCGAAGGGGTTTCGCGCCCGGTGATATTTTTCATAACTTCGGTCACGAGCCCGGTCATGATAAGCCCCTCGGCCAGCTGGTTGCCGGTCTGCGAGGCCCGCCAGTCGTCTTTCAGCCAGCCCGCGGTCTTGAAGTAACCGAACAGCCCGATATTTATCCAGCCGTCGCCAAGGAAATACAGCGCCGAGCCCAGGTCGGCCGGGCCGCGGAAAAGCGAAACGCCGCCCACCGTCAGATAGGTGCGCGTTTTGTCCTCTCCGGAGATATTCAGTTTTTTCCCCGCGCGGCGGGCGTTGTTGTAAAGCTTCTGGTCGTACTCTATCAGCACCAGCGTGGAGGCGCCCACCGCGGCCAGCCAGGGCAGGTTCTCTTTTTTAAAACTCTCTTTAAGGAAAAGGCCGATGTCGGCGGGGCCCGAGCCCAGGGTGCGCCAGAAGGCGGGCTTCGCGTAGGTCAGCGCCGAGCCGCCCTTCAGGACGTACGTTCTCGACGAAACTTCCTGCGCCGTCAGCGGCCGGGCGCAGAGGCCCGACAGCAGCAGCAGAGCGGCGAAGAAGCTCCTCATCCGCGTGAAAGCTTCCACTTGGTGCCGGAGGAGGTGTCCTCTATCAGCACGCCCTTGTCGGCCAGCGCCTTGCGCAGTTCGTCGGAGCGCTTGAAATCCCTGGCCTTGCGGGCGGCTTCCCGCTCCGCTACCAGGGCTGCCAGTTCCGCGGCCAGCGGCTCCTGCGCCGGGGCCCTGTCCAGGTCCAGCCCCAGCACCTCGTCCGCTTTCAGCGCGAACTCCCGCCGTTCGGCCGCCCCGTACGGGCTGCGCAGGGCGCCCCAAAGGACCGCCAGGGCCTGCGGCATATTGAGATCGTCGGCCAGCGCTTCGGCAAAATCATCGTAAAACCCGCGGAACCCGGCAGCCTTGCCCTTGTTCGCCGCGGGGTCCTGCGCCTCCTCCTTCAGCCTGGCGATAGTAGCGCGCAGGGCCTCCAGGTTTTTCGCCGCGGTGTCTATGGATTCCCAGCTGAACTCCAGCTGCTTGCGGTAATGGGCGGAGAAGCAGAAATAGCGGTAGGCCAGCGGATCATAGCCTTTTTCCATGAGCGTGGCGGTGGTCAGGAAGCCGCCGGCCGACTTTGACATCTTGCCGGCGTCGCCCATTATCAGGAACCGGGCGTGCAGCCAATAATTCGCGAAAGGCTTGCCGGTGGCGGCCTCCGACTGGGCTATCTCGTTGGTGTGATGGATAGCCACGTGGTCTTCGCCGCCGCAATGGATGTCTATGGTCTCGCCCAGGTGCTTCATGGCCATGGCCGAGCATTCCATGTGCCAGCCGGGGAAGCCTTTGCCCCAGGGGGAATCCCATTCCATCTGGCGCTGCTCCTCCGGCACGGAGAACTTCCAGAGCGCGAAATCCGCGGCGCTGCGCTTCTCGGCGTTGGCCTCCACCCGCGCCCCTTCCCGGATGCCCTCTATGTGGCTTTTGCCGGCCAGCTTGCCGTAATCCGGCAGCTTCGCGGTGTCGAAATAGATGCCGTCGCTGATGCGGTAGGTAAAGCCTTTTTTCTCCAGCGCCTGCAGCAGGTCGAGCATCTCTTTGATGTATTCCGTGGCGGGGCAGGTGATGTCCGGCAGCAGGCAGTTAAGCGCCTTGTAATCCCTGAAGAAAGCCTCGGTGTAGAATTTGGCTATGTCCCAGGCCGACTTCCCCTCGCGCTTGGCCCCTACTTCCATTTTATCCTCGCCGGCGTCGGCGTCGGAGACCAGGTGGCCCACGTCGGTGATGTTCATCACGCGCTTTACCCCGTAGCCCAGGAACTTCAGCGCGCGCACCAGGCCGTCCTCGAAAATATAGGTGCGCATGTTGCCTATATGCGCGTAATTGTAGACCGTAGGGCCGCAGGTGTAGATGCCCGCGGTCATGGGCTTTAGGGGTTTGAAGAGCTCTTTGCTCCGGGTCAGCGTGTTGTAGAGTTTAAGTTCCATAAATAGCGCCGGGCGCGGCCTGTTCCTGCCGCCCCGTATTTACCTGCCGGCCCTTGCCACGGCGCGCTTCAGCCGCTGGTCCAGCTCCTGAAAAAGGTCCCCGCACAGCCCGGGGCCTTTGGCGCGCGCGTATTTTTCCTGCATTATGCAGGAGATCTCTATCTCCGAAAAAGGATAGGTGGCCCCTTTGGGCGCCATGGAATAAGTAAAGCCCGTTTCCAGCGGCTTATCGCCGGAGCGGCGCTTCACCGCGGCGTTATAGCCGGCGGACAGGACGTCCCCCAGCGCCGCTTCCAGGTCGGGGTCGGGGGTCTTGGAGAGCTTGAAGGTGCGCCTTTCGAAGACTACGGCCGCGCCGACCGGTCTGGCAGGGGCTTCGGGCCCCGGGCCGGGGGCCGCGCAGGCGCAGAGCAGCGCGGCGGCGAGGCAGGCCGGCGGGAACAGCTTCGTCGTGTTCATTTCACCACGCTGGCTACGGCGTAGCAGACTATGGCTTCGCCGTGGCCGATGTCGCCCAGCCCCTCGCGGCTTTTCGCCTTGATGCTGACGTCGGCGCGGTCCATTTTCAGGATCCCGGCCACCGAATCGCGGATAGCTTCGTAGTAGGGCTTGAGCTTGGGCTCCTCCGCCAGGATGGTGATGTCCACGTTGACGATGCCGGCTTTCCTGGCGGCCAGCACCTCCAGCGTTTTTTTGGCTATCTCCACGCTGGAGATCCCCATCAGCGTAAGGTCGGTGGGCGGGAAATACACGCCTATCTCGCCGGCGGAGATGGAGCCCAGCAGCGCGTCGCAGACGGAATGCAGCACCACGTCGCCGTCGGAATGGCCCAGCAGCCCCTTGAGATAGTCTATCTTGACGCCGCCGAGTATCAGCGGGCGGCCTTCCACCAGGCGGTGGATGTCGTAGCCGAACCCCGCCCGGCACAGCCTGGCAGGAGCGGCTTTGGCCGGCTCGGTCTTAACGGTTTTTTCATTTTTCATAAAAGCCTCCGCTATCAGCAGGTCTTCGGGAGTGGTCACTTTGATATTGCGGTAGCTCGAAGGCACCGCGGCCACTTTCACGCCCAGGCTCTCGAGCAGCTGGGATTCGTCGGTATAATCCACGCCCGGCCGCGCGGCGGCCAGCAGAGCCTCCAGCACTTCCCGGCGGTAGCACTGCGGCGTCTGCACCGCCACCAGGGCCGCCCGGTCGAGGGTGGCTTCGAAAGCCCCGCCGCCGGCCGCCAGCTTTTTAACGGTGTCTTTCAGCGGCACGGCCGGCACGGCCGCGCCCGCGGCGCCCGCGCGGTCCAGGCACGCCTTTATCAGCGGCCGGTCCGCGAAAGGCCTGGCCCCGTCGTGCACGGCCACCAGCGCCGCGCCGGGGCTCACCAGGCGGAAAGCGTTCTTCAGCGAAGCCATGCGGGTAGCGCCCGCCGGGACCGTCTTTACGCCGGCGCGCGCCCAGGCCGCGCCGTGCTTTTTAAGATTTTCGGGACCCAGCGCGAGTATCACCGACGAAAAAAGCCCGCTGCCGGTGAACGCTTCCACGGTCCATTCCAGCATGGGCCGGCCCGCCAGCGGCAGGTACTGCTTGTCGCCGCCCATGCGCGCGCCGGAGCCGCCGGCCAGGATGATGGCCTCGGCTCCGCCGTGTTTAGTTTCTTTTCTGGTCACGCGATCACCGTAGCGCTGCGTACGCCTTCCGGCTATTCCTGCTTGGGGCCCTGCTGTTCGGACTTGCCCCTG
>JAPLKJ010000094.1 GCA_026388125.1 Elusimicrobiota bacterium | reverse complement strand
AGGCCGGTAGCCATGGGGTCGAGCGTACCGCAATGGCCTATGCGGGCGAAGTGAAGCTTCTCGCGCATCAGGGTTACCGCGTCGTGGGAAGTGATGCCGTTGGGTTTATCGAAGAGCAGCAGGCCTGAAGGCTGCGGAGCGGGGGGGAGCATAACCTTGGCGCCTACGCCAGCAGGCGCGTAAGTTCGCCCAGAACCCGCGTTCGCGCCTCTTTAAGAGTTGTTCTCATGCGGCAGCCGGAGGCGTTGCGATGGCCGCCGCCGCCGAAGGATTTAGCCACGGCGCTCACGTCCAGCGCGCCGGTAGAACGGTAAGTTACGCTGATGCGGTCGGCTTCCTCGCGGAACATGACGGCGGCTTTGACGCCCGGGGGCATCAGGCCGTAATTAATGGCGTTCTCGCAATGTTCCGACCGGGCGGAAAAATCGGTAAAATCCGACTGGCGCAGCGTAAGCACCGCAAGGCGCCCGCCGCACTTAAGCTCCAGGCTTTCGAGCGCGCGCCCCAGGATCTTAAGGGCCTCGCAGGCCTTGGTGGCGTAAAGCAGGTCGTTGATGCGGGAGAACTTGAACCCGGTCTCCAGCAGGCGCGAGGCGATCTCCAGCGTGCGCGGGCTGGTGGCCGGGAAATGGAAACGCCCCGTATCGGTCACAATGCCGGTATAAAGGCAGGCGGCTTCCCGGCGGCTGATGTTCACGTTCATGTTGTAGAACAGCCGGTAGACGATCTCGGCGGTGGAGGAGGAATGCGGCTCGACGATATTGATATCGCCGTAAAATTCGGAGGTCTTGTGATGGTCGATGTTGACCACTTTGCCGGCGCGCTTGAGCACCGGCTCGAGAGCGCCGCCGCGGGCCGGGGTGGAACACTCCAGCAGGATGGCGGCGTCGAAACGCGCCGAGGGCAGCCGGGAACTTATGGTCTTGACGTGGGGGAGGAACGTAAGGTTCTGCGGCACCGGGTCCTGCGAGAACAGCCTGACCTTCTTGCCCAGCCGCTTGAGCACCGAGGCGATGGCCAGCATCGAGCCGATGGTGTCGCCGTCGGGGTTGAGGTGCCCGGCCAGGAAAAAAGTATCCGAAACCGCTATCAGCTCTTCCAGCCGCTTGAATTCGGTCTCCAGGTCAAGGGTTCTCATCGGTATCGTTCTTTTCTGCTCTAACTTCGTTGGGCAGATCCTTTATCCGGGGTTCAATGATCCCGGGGGTCTCGGCCTTTATTTTGTTCATCAGCTCTTCGATATGCGCCGCCTTCTGCGGCGTCTCGTCGAACTTGAACACTATCTCCGGCACCGCCCGCAGGCGGAGGCGCTTGAACAGCACCGAGCGCACCTCGCGGCTGTTGGCGGCGAGCACCCGGGCCTTGCGAGCAAGGTCGGCCGGCGTGCCCATCACCGAGTAGTAGACGGTGAATATTTTATCGTCGCGGCTGAGGTCGGCGCCGGTGATCGTAAGCAGGCCGTTGTCGTTGAGGCTTACCACGTTCCTCAGCGCCATGGTCACTTCCTGCAGGAAGAGCTCCCGCAGCCGCTCATGGCGTTTAGACATTGCTCAGCCGCCTTATCTTCTCTTCGCGCGTTATGGCCTCTACGAGATCGCCGACGCGGAAGTCCTTGATCCCTTCGAGCAGGATACCGCACTCGATACCCTTGTCGACGTCTTTCACGTCTTCCTTGAAGCGCTTGAGGCCGCTGATCTTGCCGGTGCCGGCTATCTCTTTGCCGCGCATCAGGCGCACTTCCTGGTTGCGGACGAGCTTGCCTTCGCGCACCAGCGAGCCGGCCACCCTGCCGGAGCTGAGGTCGAAGATCTGCTGGATCTCGGCGCGGCCGGCCACGGTCTCGACGATCTCGGGCGCGAGCAGGCCGCTCATGGCGGCGCGCACGTCCTCGATGAGGTCGTAGATGATGGTGTAGCTGCGTATTTCCACGTCCGCGGTCTTGGCGGCTTCGCCCACCTTGGAGTCGGCCGCCACATGGAAGCCCATGATGACGGCGTTGGACGCCTTGGCCAGCAGCACGTCGGATTCGGTGATATTGCCCACGCCGGCGTGCAGTATCTGTATGGCCACTTCGTTGGTGCTGAGCTTCTCCAGCGAGTCCTTGATGGCCTGCAGGGAGCCGAACACGTCGGTCTTCAGCACTACGTTGAGGTTGCGCAGAATGTTCTGGTCAACCTGCGAGCGCAGCGACAGCAGGCTCACGTGTTTCTGGTGGCTCATGGCCTCTTCGCGGCGGTTCATCTTGCGCTTGTCGGCCACGTGGCGGGCTTCCTTCTCGTTCTCCACCACCTTAAGCACGTCGCCGGGCTGGGGAACTTCGCCGCTGATGCCCAGAACTTCGGCCGGCATGCTGGGGGTCAGTTTCTCGAGCCGGTTGCCTTTATCGTCCACCAGCGCGCGCACCTTGCCGTGGGCCGCTCCTACGGTGAAAGGATCGCCGATGCGTGTGGTGCCGGTGATGTTGATCACGGTGGCCACAATACCTTTCTTGGGGTCCAGCCGCGCTTCTATAACTATGCCCTGGCCGGGCTTGTCGGGATTGGCCTTCAATTCCATCATCTCGGCCTGTATGCTGACGATCTCGAGCAGTTTGTCGAGGTTCAGCCGCTTCTTGGCGGAGATCTCCACCATCGGCGTCTTGCCGCCCCATTCTTCGGGGTTAAGGCCGTGGCCCGCCAGCTGCTGCTTTATCTGCTGCGAGTTGGCCGTCGGCAGGTCTATTTTGTTGATGGCCACGATAATGGGCACGTTGCCCGCTTTAGCGTGGTTGATGGCTTCCAGGGTCTGAGGCATCACGCCGTCGACGGCGGAAACCACCAGCACGACGATGTCCGTGATCTTCACGCCGTGCGCGCGCATGGCGGTGAACGCTTCGTGGCCGGGCGTATCGAGCACGGTTATGGGCCCGCGGGGGGTAGTCACCATATAAGCGCCGATATGCTGCGTGATCTGGCCGGCTTCGGTATCCACCACGTTGGATTCACGCAGAGCGTCCAGCAGCGTGGTCTTGCCGTGGTCGACGTGGCCCATGATGGTGATTATCGACGAGCGGGGCTTGAGGTTCTCGGGTTTTTCGTGTTCGATCTCCTCTTTAAGCTCTTCCTCGCCGTACATCGGGATCAGCTCCAGGTCGAAACCGTAATCCGCCGCTATAAGTATGGCGGTATCCTGGTCAAGGCGCTGGTTGATGGTGGCGAACACGCCCATGCCCATCAGCTTCTTTATGCAGTCGGTGGGTTTTACGCCGATCTTTTCCGCGAGCTCACGGACCACGACCTGCGTGGACATTTTCAGCTTCGGCAGAGCGGGTTTTGCCTCCGTTCCTGCGGCGGCAGCTCCGGCTTCGGCCGGCTTGGCGGGCGGCGTAGCCGCGGGCTTCGCCGGCGCGGGCTTCGCGGCCGCGGGGGCCGGCGCGTGATGCGCGGGGGACGCGGGCCGGGGAGCCGGGGCGGCGGGCTTGGGCGGCACGACGGGCCGGGGAGCCGACACCGGGGGCTTTATAAGCGGGGGGATAACGAACCTGGGGGTCTGCAGCGGCCTCGCGGAAGTAACTCCGGGCTTGGGGGCGCCGGCAGGCTTGGCAGCCGGCGGCGTGACCGTGTTGGGCACCGGGAACAACTGCGCTTTGATGGCGGCGGCCGGCGGCGCGGCGGGCTTGGCCGGCTCGGGCTTGGGCTCCTCCGGCTTTTCCGGCGGCTTTTCTCCGGTAGCGCCCGAAACGATAGTTCCCTCGGCCGTGGAATGAGAGAAGACGAAGCGCTTCAGGTCCGGCTTTTTGGGCAGGACCTCTTCGGCCGGGACCTCTTCCGCTTTGGCCTTCTTGGGCTTGGAAGGCTCTTTTTTAGCTTTCGGAGCGGCCTCTTTTTTCGCAGCCGGCTTCTTTTCGGCCGATGCCTTGGGAGCCGCCTTCTTTTTAGGAGCGGCCTTAGCCTCTTCGGCGGGCTTGTTCTCCGCCGGCGGCTGCGCGGCGTCAGCTTTCGTTTCCGGAGCTAGATCTTCATTTGCTTTCTGTTTCTTCGGGCTCATTTTTTACCTCTTCAGTCTTGGGGACTTCCGGAACCGGCTGCTGGCCGTAGTTGGGGTTCTCTTCAAGGAATTTTTTGGCGCCCGCTATTATCTTCTGCGCCGTTTTCTCGCCGATACCTTCCAGGGAGCAAAGGTCTTCCTCGGTGAAACCGGCCAGCTTGCGGATGTCCGTCACGTTCATGGTGATAAAGGTTTCGGCCACTTTGGCGCTGATACCGTCTATCTTAAGCAGGTCCTGCATGGCCAGGTCGTTGATGCGCTTGGTCTCTTCGGAGCGCTGCCCTTCGGATTTCACTTCGAGGTCCCAGCCGGTGAGGCGGCTGGCTAGGCGGATGTTCTGCCCGTCGCGCCCGATGGCCATGGCCAGCTGGTCGTCGGCCACTATGACCTGCGCCTTCTTGCTTTTCTTGTCCAGCACCTTCACGGAGCTGACCGTGGCGGGGGAGAAGGACTTGGCTATCATCGTCAGCGTGTCTTCGATATAGGGAATGAGGTCGATCTTCTCGTTGGAGAGCTCGTTCATGATCACGCGTATGCGCGAACCGCGCATGCCCACGCAGGCCCCGACGGGGTCCACCTTGGGGGAATTGCTGCGCACCAGCACCTTGGCCCGGAAGCCGGGGTCGCGGGCCATGTCCACGATTTCTATGACCTTTTCCGAGATCTCGGGGACCTCGGCCTCGAACAGGGCTTTAAGGAACTCGTTGGAGGCGCGCGAAAGAACTATCTGCAGGCCTTTGTTCTCTTTGTCCACCCGGTGGATGATGGCGCGCACGCGCTGGTTCACGCTGTAATGCTCGCGGCGGATCTGCTCCGAGAAAGGCAGGATGGCTTCGGCCTTGCCCAGGTCGACGAAAATATCGCGGCCGGCCACGTGGTGCACCAGGCCGGTGAACACTTCGCCCTCGCGGGGCTTGTATTCGTCGTAGACGCGCACTTTCTCGATCTCGCGCACTTTCTGTATCAGCGCCTGCTTGGCGGTCTGCGCCGCTATGCGGGAGAAATCCTGTATGGGCACCGGGATATGCACGTCGTCGCCGAGCTTGGCGTCCGGCTGGTGCTTCTGCGCCTCGGCCAGGGTGATCTCCAGTTCCGGAGTGACTACCGTCTCGGCGACCTTTTTCACTAGGAAGCCGGCCATTTCGCCGGTCTCGGGGTCGATGCCGGCCATTATCTGGGCGGTCTTGCCGAAATATTTCCGCAGGGCGCTCACCAGCGCGTCGGTGATCGTCTTAAAGACGTCCTCCTGCTTTATGCCCTTCTCTCTTTCCAGCTGCTCCAGCGCCAGTAAAAGTTCCGATTTGTTTTTCTGATCCTTGTTCATTTTCTGCACCCCTAGTTTTATTTTTCGCTGCGCAGGATCTCTTCGTCGGCAGGATGAAGCCTGGCCTCGTCGATATCCTCAAGACTGAATTTCGAGCCGCCTGAAAGGGCGAGCTCGCCGTTTTCAAAACCGGCAATGGCGCCGTAATGCACGCGGGCGCCGTTGACCGGCCGCTTCAATTTGACCTTGACCTGCCGGCCCATGAAGCGCTTGAAATCTTTTTCCTTCTTCACTACCCGGTCCACGCCCGGGGACGAGACTTCCAGAAAATAGCCGTTCGCGTAAATATTGCCGGCGTCCAGATAGTCCCCGATAGTTTCGCTGAGCGTACCGCACTCGTCGAGAGTGATATTGCCGTTCTCCCGGTCCGCGAAGACCTGCAGCAGCGGCTTGCCGTTATGGCTGGCGATGCGCAGGTCCACCAGGTCGAAGCCGGCCGCGGCCAAAGCCGTGGAAATTTCATTCTCAAGTATGGTTTTATCCATAAATAGCACCCTTATTAGAAAAAAAAGCGGCCGAACTTCAGCCACCTTCATAATTATAATAGCAATTCCGCCAGTAAATTACAAGGGAAATGGGGGGGCGGGAGCGGCCGGGGTATTGGTTCCGCAAACCTTCACGGAGGGCTCGGCTTGCGTAGCGCCGAGCCCGAGTGATGAGGGGCGGCCACGGTGTGGCCGACCCCGCGTTTGCGGGGCCAACACCCCGGCCGCTCCCGTTCAGGCGCCAGCGCCGATGCCCTACTTCAGGTTCTTAGCGAAATACTCGAACGCCAGGGCGAACGGCTCGGGCGGGGCGCTCAGCACCCCGGCCCCCACCTGCCCCACCCCCGCCTTCTTATGCGCCACGCCGGTATCGATGAACGGCAGAATGCCGGTCCGCGCCGCCTTGATAACGTCTATCCCGGTAGGCGTCCCCCGGAAATCCAGGTAGGGGATCTTGTAAACATCGCTCTCGCCTATGGTGATCTCGTACATGGCCAGCGTGTAGCTCATGGCGTCCGCCGCGGTACCGCCCACGAACTGCACGATGGCCGGCGCCGCCGCTATAGCGAACCCGCCCAGCCCGTTGGTCTCGGTAATGGCCGAGTCCCCGATGTCGGGATTGGCGTCGGCCTTGGTATAGCCCGGGAAGAACAGCGCGTCGGGCACGGGCGCGGGGCCCGTGAACCAGCGGCCCCCGGTGCCGGACAGCTGCACGCCGAAATCCGTGCCGTTCCTGGCCATCACTACCACAAGGCTCGAATCCTTCACGTCGCGCCCGGCATCCAGCGAAGCCTTGCTCAGCGCCATGGAAAGATTCAGGAAGAAATGGTCGTTGCCGTTTATGAATTCCAACACCCGCGCCGCGGTCTCCGTATCGGGACAGGTCTTGATCACCGCCGGAGCGATGGCCCGGTAGAACAGGGAGGTCCCGGCGCGGTTGCGGTTATGAACTTCGTCGCCCATGTGCAGCGCCTGCGCCACCATGGTCTTAAGGTCTATCCTGCCCAGGAACTCTATGGCCGCCTTGAGCGTCGGATACAGCGCCGTCTCCATCCATTTAAGCCGGTCGATAACTTCCGGCGAATAGGCCCCGTAGCGCAGCACCTTGCCCAGCCCCTCGTTCTGCGTGGCGTAGGCGTAGTTGCCGGCCGCCTCGTTCTTTACGATGAAAACGGGCATGGAGGCGGAGATGATGCCGGCCATGGGCCCGACGGCGCCGTGCTCGTGGCACGGGGAGTATTTTATCCTGCCGGAAGCGGCCAGCTTTTCGGCCTCCCGCGGGTTCTTCGCCATTCCCTCGTACATCAGGGCGGCCATTATGCCGCCGCGCATGGGGCCGCACATCCGCGCCCAGGTAATGGGCGGCCCGGCGTGCAGTATCAGGTCCTTCTTCATGCCGGGGATAATGTCCAGCGCCCGGCCCATGCCTACCAGCGCCGGCTTGGCGGCCAGTACCCGGGCAAAAGCTTTCTTGTTCGCCTTATCGATGCGCGCGGAATATCTGCGCGCCTTTGCGAACAGCGCCGTCTCTCCGGAGAGCGGCGGCTTGAACTGCGCCTGTACGCTTTTAACGCCGGAGTCGGCCAGGCCCTGCCGGAAAGATTCCAGCCCGATATTTATCACTTTCAGTTCGGATTCAAAAAGGTTCATGGTTTTATCTCCGGTCACTTTTTGGCGCCCTGCCTGATTATCTCGCCGGCCAGGCGGCACGCGGCGGCGTTGGACGGCATCACCAGCACCCCGGCGGCCTCGAGGCCTTTCACTACTTTCGACCGCACCTGCGGGTCGGTCTCCGTGCCGGTTACGGAAGCCACCACGGACAATTCCCTGTTGCGCCGGAAGGCCTCGGTGATGGCCGGAAGGATGTCCTCGAGCGGCCTGAGGTTCGAGCCGTAGCCCAGCACCAGGTCCAGCAGCAGCACCGAGACCTCCGGCTTCGCCCCTTCTGAAACGATCATCTTATTGCGCAGGGTGAAGTCTATCATCGGGTGCGGGCGCCCCACCGTGAACTCGTCCTCGCCCAGGTCTATCACGGCGTGGCCGCTGAGCCTCAGCGAGTCCTTCAGCTTGAATTTCTTGTCGAGCGGCGCGTTGGAGCGCATACCCCCGATGAACTCCGGCAGTATCACCTGCGCCTCGCTGACGAAGGTGCC
>JAPLKJ010000222.1 GCA_026388125.1 Elusimicrobiota bacterium | reverse complement strand
GTACCGAGAAAACTATTATTCAGTTCCGCGCCGGGGAACCGCTTTTCCTCTACTGTGAGTTTTACTCCGTAATCCGCCAGCGTGGTCTTTATATCCTCAAGGCAGCCGCGAGGCATTGAGAGCCAACCGGCGTCCAATTCGGCGCAGCAGATTATGCGCGGGGTGGCGTGCGTGGAGAAGCGCTGTTTCTGTTTCTTGTAGAAATCCGGGTTATGGAACGCCGCCAGGTGTTTTAGCTGATTTATTAACGCAGACGGGAGATTCGCGGTTTTGATGTAAATCCGGTTCGAAAGCACGGCCTCTATTGCGCCGGGCAGGTCTTCCGTGTTTACGTTGAACCTCTTTTTCCCGGATGGCGGCCGTGACCAGGGTTCATCTTCCTCCTCTAGCGGACTCCACCTGGCGGGAATCTTTCCACCGGTGCTCTCAAGCTCTCCGACGAGGGCTTCCGTTTCGCCGCGGGATAACTTTTTTACCGAGGCCAGGTACGACCACTGATCGGCGTAGGGTGTGCCGGTCTCATCTATGAAGACACTATTTCCGGCCTGCCTCGCTGCCTTTTGCAGCGGCAGGGCTATCAGGTTTCCGAAGCCGCCCTGCGGCATCGTATCCTGGTTAGGAAAAAGCCGGTCGTAGCTTTTTACTCCCAGCTGACAGTATCGCGTCATGGTTTTGGAGATAAGGCCGGTTCCAAGCCTTCGGGCGAGCGAGGCAGGCACTTCGTCGCTGAAAAATACCCAGACATGCCCGCCGTTTCCGGAACGCGAGCGTTCTACCGCTGCCGGGACTTTTTCCAAAGCGCAGGTTTCCCGGATGGCCGCTATCTCCTTCGCCCAACCGTCACCGTCGAAATCCATCGCAAGAAAGAAGCAGGCGTCGTTCCCGAGCAGCGGATATATGCCAGCTGTGAGCTGTCCTTCCAGGTGGCGGCTTACCACGCTCTCGTCAAAACGAAGCAGTTCCCTGTTTCCGCATTCCGAACATTTAATTTCCGGCTTGCGGCAGAACGCCCTGTCCCACTCATGTTTGCAGGCCGGGCTGTATCCGCTTTTTCCTACGCGGTTCTCCCAGCGGCGGGCATATACGTCTTCGCGCCCGCGGAAGTAACTGCGGAACAACGTGATTTTGTTCTCAGGTGTAAGCCGAGGGATTGCCGCATTATCTGCCGGGAGTTCTGGGGGAGTGGAAAGCTTTAAAAGGTACTGGCGTTTGAGTTCGGCCAAAGCCGAGATTTGTGAGTCTATTCGTGCTATCTCTTCCTTGAGATATTCTTTTTCGGACGGTTCTTGCATTGTCGCGCCGGTTACATCTTTTCCATAACTCTCTCAGGGGCTTGGAAGAAATCCTCCAGGCTCAAGGATTTCTGGCTTTTTACCTCGCGGGTGTTGGAAATAAAGATCCCTGTCGCTTCTTTATTCCTCGCAAGGAATGCGGATAACCCGCTATGCGTTTCTTTGGTGCGTCCGGATTTAACCTCTATGGCAAACACTTCCCCGGAGAGTTTTAGGATATAGTCCACTTCCAGGTCGCGTTCCCTCCAGTAAAACACCTCACCGCCGTTCTGTGCGGCCATTCTGACCAGGGCGGCGCCTACCGCATTCTCTGTCAGGCGTCCGAATAATTCCTGTGAGCCGGCATTCGCTTTGGGTTGCGTATTCCGTACAGAGGAAACCAATGCCTGCGCCATGACTATGAGTTTTGGGCTGGAGGCTCGTATGCGCAGTATCTCCTGGCTGTATTTCTGGATCGGGGCGATGAGGAAAGCCTTGCTTAACAGATGCAGGTAATCCGCTATCGTTGTTACGTTGCCTTTATCCGTGAGCTGCCCGAGCATCTTCTGCAATGAAACTACTTCAGCAGGGTGGTAGCAGGAAAATTCAAAAAGCCGCCTGAGCAACGCCGGTTTGTTGACAGGGTGGAGCAGGAGAATGTCCTTGTTGAGGACCGGTTCTACTATAGAATCGCGGACATATTCTCGGAAGCGCGCCGGCTCACCGTGAAACTCCCGTATCTTGGGATATCCACCGGCTGCCAGGTATTCGCGCAGACTCATGGAGAACGCGGCATGCATTTCCATGAAACTCCAATGCGGGAACCGGATCAATTCAAAACGCCCGGCGAGGCTTTCGGTCAGCCCGCGTTCTATTAGAAGCGCGGAAGAACCGGACAATATGACCCGCGGGCGCTGCTTTGGGGGAAGGGGAGCGTTCCTGTCGATATGGGCTTTAATGATCTCGCTCCAGCCCGGGACTTTTTGAAGTTCGTCGAAGGCCAGGACTACGGGTTTACCGGCGCGGGCTAATGCGGAAGCTTTGTCCCATTGTGCTGATATCCATTCTGAGGGCGGCGCGGCGATCGCGTCAGCGCTGGCGAGAATAGGCATAAAGCCTTTCTTCTCTAAGGCTGTCAGTGTCTGACGTATCGCCGTGGTCTTCCCGACCTGTCTCGGGCCGACTATGATCTGAAGAAGCGTTCCTGGTTTCCCCAGGCGCTGTATGAGCGTTTTTGTCTGCTGCCTCAAGAAGGTCTTCATGGGTAAATTATAGCAGGAGGGATTGGTTGTGTCAACAAACTAGTAGGCAAACCTACCAATTTGTAAGTATCGTCGGAGTATTCACGGTTTTATGGTATGAATCGGGGTTGAAGAGGCGGACTATCAACAAATTACTCAATTGATTGAGTAATTTGTAAAAAGAGTTAAAGCGGGCTTGGGCCAGGGGCGGCGTCCATCTCGAGGAAAGCCGCTCATTAGAGGTCCCCAAGTCAAGAGGCAATAAAATACCCGCCCACAGGTTGTGGTTTCTCTTTTCATAAAAATCAGTTCCATCTCTGCTGTTCAAGGCGCATCCGCGTCCGGGTTCTCTAATATTTGGTGTCGGCACGAAGCCGCACCAGCCACTCATCAGGTTCAAGGCTACGGCGATACGGCCTGCCGCAGCCCCTGCCCCCTGTCCGGGGGCCCAGAAAACCGTTGGTTCCCTGCCGCGTCCATCCGATGGCAGCCTAAGCCGCCTACACGTTAAATGGCTTGCGACCCGCGTCGAGCCAGGCTTCTATTGGTTCACGGCAAGGGCGTCTCCGCACAAAAACAGCGGCGGAGGAAGCGGCCAATCGCTACTCTGGTTTTTCCAGCTTTCCTAACGGCTCGCTTCCTCCGCGTAAATCATTTTTTAAAAGCACTCGTCCTTTTTTTGTTCCAGCCAAAATTGAGGCGGGGAAAGCGGCACCAATCACGACCATGGTTTTTCCAGGATACTCTCGGGCTCGCCTTCCCCGCATAAATCATCATGCAAACGCTTTCGTCTCATCGAAAACCGCCTGCTCTTTTATAACGTGATAGCAGGCGCGGGCTAGTTTGTGCGCGATCGCTTTCAGCGCCACGATCCCGTTGGTCCTGGCTTTTTTTCGCTGGTAGAACTTCCGGATGCGCTCGTTATAACGAACGGCGTGGTGCGCCGCCTCCACGAACGCCCAGCCCAGGTATTTATTCCCGTTCTTCCTATTACCGGTCCCCTTCTTCTTTCCGTTGCTCCAGCGCGAACTTGTCACGCAGCGCGAATACGAAGCGAAGTGCCCCACCTGCTCGAAGCGCTTCATGTCGCCGGCCTCGTACATGATGGTCATGCCCAGGATCTCCCCGATGCCGTCCACCGTAAGCAGCTTTTTGAACTGCGGCTTCAGCCTTGCCTGTTTAAGCACGGCCCGCTCTATTGTATGGACCTGCTCCTCAAGACAGCGCAGCACCACCAAGTTGCTTTGCATTGCCAGCGCCAAAGAGGCGTCACCGCCGCAAATCCCGGCGACGCCCTTGTCGTCAAGTTTGTACACCTTCTCCATGGTCATTCCATTGCCGCGGTTGCGGCTTGTCAGATTCTGCACGCTCAGGATATGTGCCGTCCGGTGACGCACCAACTGCGAGCGCTTGCGCAATAGGTCGCGCACGGCGCGGTCTTTCTTCGGGTAGATGTAGCCGGTCGGCAGGATTCCGAGGTTAAGTAGGTGGGCCAGGTGCTTGGCGTCGTGCTCGTCCGACGTATATTTAAGGCCGTCATAAGTCTTCACCGCTACCGTGTTCACAAGCTTTACGTCGTAGCCCGCCTCCATGAGGCCGTCCACCAGCCAATACCAGTTATACGTCGATTCCACCGCGATGGCCTGCACGTCCTCCCGGTACGGCGACAACTGTGCTAAAATAACTTTCAAGTCGTTAGGGTGCCGCCCTTCATGCACTACCCGGTCTTTCTCGTCCAGGATTACCAGCACGCTGTTATTTGAATGCAGGTCGATTGCTGCGTTTAATCTCATATGTGTTCCCTCCTGAGGTTTTGTAATTTGCTTCTAGACAAAGTCATCTTACATAACCTGCGGGAGGGGACCTCTATATGATTATCACGACCGGACCGTAATCCGGTGTACCCAGGGAAAGCAAAAAGTTTTTGCTTTCCCTTTTTTAATCGGCAAATTGCGCAAAAGCCTCAAAAATTGCAAAATATAGGAGTGGCGGGGAGAATAAAAATGAAAACCAAAGATAAGATGATAATCGCTTTTTTTGTTACTGCCGGACTGTTCTCGACAGCCCAGGCTGAACAGTATGTTTCCAAATTGTCAGCGCCTGAAAAGGCCAAATTCGCAAGCACCATAAGTGCGGCAGAAGGTTCTATAATGGTTTGCGAAGGCGTAAAGATAGATACTGACACGGATCCCGCCAAGCGTTTATAATGATCCCCGCCGTCTCCTTGATGCCTTCACATCTGGGGGTTCTCGTAGGATTTGCCTGTAACATAAAGTGTAAGCATTGTTGTACTGCACACATGGACCCCGGTTACAAATTGACGGCCGGGGAGATTCGCGCTATAACGCAAACGATAAACAAGTTCCGCCTCTCTGAACTGGCGTTCGTTGGCGGGGAACCCACACTTTACGTAAAAGAGATAAATTTAATGTTGGCCGCGGTAGAAAGGCTTGCCCGGACTAAGGTAATCCTTACTACGAACGGCAATTTCGCCGTAACGGAGGCCGCTGCGTTGGAAGTGTTAGATTCTTTTGAGAAATTGACCAAAGTGCATATGTCGTATGATAAGTTCCACGGGGAGTTCGTGAACACCGGGGCAGTGAAAAACCTCTACCAGGCTTGTCTGAAGCGCGATATAGACTTCGATGTTCTTTTCGCAGTTCAAGAACAATCTAAACCTAAAACAACCTCATCCTATAACCATATGAAAAAATTCACGGCGGCCAAGCTCTGCTATCCCACCCCTGAAAGGCTGATGGCTAGCGACTTTTACAAACTGGCGGCATCTGTGCCTTTCAGGCGCTGGCCGAAGATGTTGAATATCCCGAAACCGGACTACACTCCCGCGCAGTCGGCGGAATGTTCGCTGTGTGAATCCTTGATTGAAAGATATGAAAAAAAGATGCATCCTGATAAAAAGAACGGAAACAGCCGCGATATACAGAATAGACAGGCCTGAAAAAATCACAGTATCGCTCGCCAAATCCCTTCTGAATAGGAATGCCTGTCAGCGGGTATCTTTCATCTTCCCTCCCGGTGGCAACAAGGCAATAGATACGCTCTGCAGGAAAACCGGAGGTAAACTTAAGCTGCGTGTGGCATATTACGCATCAAAAGTGCAGTTATTGAAGAATCACGCGCAGACGGGTAAAGGTATGCGCTGGCGTAAGCCGGCCTCTTTAAAAGAGTTGCGGCGGCAGTACAAAATGTCAGTGGAAAAATATTTTTATGCTCCATGCAAAGAATTGTTGGACTTAAAAAAGAACCGCAAAGAAGACGTGTGGTTTTTGCGGAAAGCTATCACACTGCGCGGCTCAGCCGTTTTGACGGAGCGCGGTTTAATACAAGGCGTAATAAACACGATTGATTGGAAAGATGCGGCGGGAAGGCCGGCCCTTCTTGTAGCTTGGGTATGGATTTCAGACAAACTGCTTCCGCCGCAGCGGGCGCAGGCACATGCAGCGCTTACAGATTGGCTGAAGGAACACGCCAAGGGGCGGATAATGGCCACAGCCGATTCTTTTAATATGCGTTCGCGTCGTTTCTTCGTCAAGCTGGGCTTTTTACCTGAATGCGTACATTTTTCAGAATAATCGCTGTCTGTGCGCTGCTGCCATTCTCTGCTTTATCCGCCAGAGCGGCGAGGGCGGACACGTGGCAGGTGCTGTTAACTATGCTGCCGTCCAGGATTTCCACGGAATTGGCGAGTCTTAACATTCCGTTGTATATACTAAAACAAACCCATGAACCACTTTTGCGCCAGGACGATGGGCAGAACTTCCGCTCTAAGATACTTACCGACTGGAGCCGCAGTATTGATTCCACCGAGTATACTTTCTGTCCGGACACATCGCGCTACTTTGACAGCGATCACCCGTTTTCAGTAGCGTATCTGCGTGAATTTATTGGATCCAAGACCCGGATGTTCGGCGCGGCTTTCACTGTTACAGAAACATCCGCTTGCGTAAAAGTTAAGTTCTCAGACAAGCAGACCAAATACCTGGCTTTTCTCTCTCTGTATGATAATGCCCCTACGGTGAAGTTGCCGGGGGGTAATGAGGCTGGCCTGGGAGAGTTCCGGCTGACGAGGCTTACTAATGAGGAAATATCGCTGACAAGAAAGCATCAGGTGCGGAACGGATACAACTTTATAATCTGCCATCTATATAACGGACTTTCTGATCCGAAACTGAAAGATCATGATATGTCGGACGTTAACAGAATACCTGAGACGGATATCCCGGAGTGGGTCCCTGAACGGTCATACTCCTTCGTCAACATGGTGCTTAAAGTTGCAGTGTTAACATTAAATGTGCGCGATGAAAAGTTGCGTAAATTGGTCTATAACTGTGTCGATATAAAAAAATTGCGTGAAGTATTTTATCCACACAAGAAGTCTTTTGTGCAGGTGCAAACAGTTTTTCCTGTAGGAGTGACTGGGGCCAAGGCAGGGGCACCGCCTCAAACCTGCACCGGAGAAAAATTGAGTGGGTTTCCGGATCTGATATTTGTCGCGTGGCGACCGTATACAGCAGAGGCTTTTCAGGAATATTTTAAGGAATTTAAAAAAAGATACGGGGTCGGCATAAAAGTAAAGGTTATGGCACCTAGCGAATTTCTGCAAACCGCCTTGACGCGTCCGCATCCGTACAATTTGACGATAATGGGGCTGGATGCGACTCGCCCGGAGTACAGCGCGTTTCTTGACGGGGTTCTCCCGAAAGATGGTTTTTTTGATTTTGATATGCCGGCGTTGACTATGAAGTACGAAAAGATGCGGCATGAAAGCGACGCAGTTCTTCAAACCATGCTGGCCTCCGCTTTTGCGGACGAGATAGCGGACAGATCATTGGTTCTCCCGCTATATCAAGATCAGCGCGTTTTCTATTATCCGAGAAAAATAAAAAATATTGCGATAGGACGGGAGTTTTTGGAATACCCCGAAGTGGCGGATTTCAGATGGTAAAACTATTAAGCAGGGCGCTTTCCTATAACTGGAAATACTATGCCGCGGCGGTGGCGGTGTTCGTGGCTTTCTGGCAGATCTTCTCGGTGTTCTCTGCCACGCGGGTGGCGGACGATAAACTGCTTACCGCCATGCGGCAGAACGCTGCTTATTTCGAGAAGGCTTTCCTCGAGGGCGACGTTTTCGAGACGCAGCGCATAATGTGGCGCGTTAAGAACGACAATATAAAGCGCATCACCTTCCACCCGGTAGAATTTGAGGGCAGCAAGTGGATCTTTAAAGAGGCTATCGTCGGCAACCTTTACGACCGGCCGCGGGCCCAGCTTACCCGGAACGTGCCGTTCATTTCTAATGGCGCCGAACTGGGGCGGCTGGAATATGTGATAGACCTGGTGGACGTGAACGCGGCCGTGTTCGGGCAGAACTACGCGCTGTTCGTAACGGTAGTGATCTTTTTCATTGGCCTGCTGGCTTTGTCCAACGTTGGCGCCATTAAAACTATTTTCAGCATAGAGCGCTGCGTGGACGAGACCAACGCGCTGGTGGCCGCCGGCGAGCATTTTAAGATACAGGACTCCATCCAGCGCAGCATACGGTCGCTGCCGCAAAGCCTGCGGGCCGCGCCTTTCGCCGTGCTGATAGGCCGGCTGGCCGAGGTGCTGCGGAAAGCCTCCCGGCTGGAGAGCGAACTGGCGGTTTCAAAGGCCACCTCCGACCTGGCCGCGCAGGTGGCGCACGATATACGGTCCCCGCTGGCGGCGCTGGGGGCCGCGGCCAAGGGGCTGGAGCTGCCGGCCGAGCAACGCGCGCTGGTAGAGGGCGCGGTTGCCCGCATGCAGGGCATAGCCGACGACCTGCTTCAGCGCTACCGCGCGCCTTCGGACGCAGCCGCCAAAGCCAAGCCCGCGGTCTGCGCGCTGGGCGGGCTTATCGAACAGGTGCTGGCCGAGAAACGCCTGCAGCATAAAGACAGGGCGGGCGTGTGCATAGAATTTAACGGAGAGCGGGGTGAAATAAAAGCCTTGGTGGAGCCGAAAGAACTGCAGCGGCTTATCTCCAACCTGGTGAACAACTCGGTAGAGGCTTTTGACGGCCCCGGCACGGTCACGGTGGGCTTATCTGCGCCGGACGGTAAGGTCCTGATAGAGGTGAAAGACAACGGCAAAGGCATACCGCCTGCGATATTAGCGAAGCTTGGCCGGAAAGGCGAGACTCACGGCAAAGCCGGCGGCAACGGCCTCGGCCTTTACCACGCCCGCACCACGGTAGAGGGCTGGGGCGGAAATTTCAGGATAACTTCCGAGGCGGGTAAGGGCACTGCTGTCCTTATAGAATTGCCGTACGCAGTCTCCCGGACCGTTGGACGCGTGGCCGCCCTGCTGGACGACGACATGCTGGTGCACATGAACTGGAAGATGGCCGCCAAGGCCGCCGGCGTGGAGCTGAAAGCTTATAAAACCCCTGAAGATCTCGCGGCCGGTGTCGACGCTTTAGCCAAAGACATCCCGGTCTATATCGATTCCGAACTGGGCAACGGTGTTAAAGGCGAGGACATCGCCAAAGACCTGCACGAAAAAGGTTTTACCGACCTGACCATGGCCACCGGCCACGGCCCCGAAAAATTCGCCCGCCTCCCCTGGCTGAAAGTGACCGGCAAAGAACCTCCCTGGGCATAAAGCCAGGCATAAGCTGTATATATTCCGTCAGTTACTTCTAATGATGCCGATGAACGGCTTATTTAGGGGGGGCGCGCCTCAGTCGTGCCGGCGGTCCAGCACGTAGTGGCTTTTTTCCACGGCTTTGGCGGCTTTCTTCAGCTCGGTGCCGATGTTGCTCACCTGGGCGAAGGACGTCAGCGGGCGCGAGACGTTGTTCACTATGCCGATGGAGATGGAAAGGAACGGGAATTTCTTTATGTTCCCCTGCCGGTCGGTGGAGATGATATGGCCGCGTTCCCGGTCGGTCCTGCTGTAGAAAGAGGGGGAGATCTCGTCGAAGGCGTTTAGGATGTTGCGGGCCAGGTCCTCGCTTTTTTTGAATTCCGTTATCACTATGAAGTCGTCCCCGCCGATGTGGCCGATGAAATCCTGCGAGTTCTCGTTCTGGATGGTGAGCTTCACCAGGAGGTTCGCGGTGGCCTTGATTACGCGGTCGCCGGCCTCGAAGCCGTAGGTGTCGTTGTAGGCCTTGAAATTGTTAAGGTCCAGGTACAGCACCGAGAACTTGCCGCCCTTCTGGATCTCGCGCTCCACGCGGGCCTGGATGGAGGGGTTGCCGGGCAGCTTCGACAGCGGGTTGGTGTCCAGCACCTGCTTGTTGCGCTTCAGGATCATGCGGATGCGCGCCACCAGCTCGTCGGTGTCCACCGGCTTTATCAGGTAATCGTCTATGCCTATGCTCAGGCCTTTAAGCTTGATGGGCTTTTCGCTGTAGGCCGTGCAGATGATTATGGGGATATGGGCGAAGAGGGGATTGTTCTTGAGGTCCTGCGCCACTTCCAGCCCGTCCTTCCTGGGCATCTTGTAGTCCAGCACTATGATGTCGGGGTGGGTCTCGAAGACCACGCTCATGGCCTCCACGCCGTCGCTGGCGGTCACCACGTCGAAGCCGGAGTTCTGGATCATTTCCTTCATCAGCAGCAGCAGGTCGGTCTGGTCGTCGGCCAGCAGCACGCGGGGGCGCGCCGCCGCCGGCGGCTCCCCGCCGGGCGCGGGCGCGGCGTAGGTGGCGGTCTGCTCGGCGATAAGCTTCAGCAGGAGGTCGCGGGGGATATCTTTGGCCACTATCTCGGGCAGGCCGGTGAGCACGCCGCGCTCCTGGTAATTTTCCAGGCGCAGGGCGCTGAGCACTATCACGGACACGGCGGCCGTATCGGCCGCGGCGCGCATTTCTTCCAGCACGGTGAACCCGTCCCGGAGCGGCATCATCAGGTCCAGCAGCAGCACGTCGGGCTTTTCCGCGCGCAGGGCGGCCATTATCTTGAAGGGGTCGCTGACGGCGATGGCCCGGTAGTTGTTGGCCTCCAGGAACATCGTGAGGAGGTCGGAGAATTCGGCGTCGTCGTCTGCCACCATCACGGTGAGCGGCTTTTCGGGGGACGGTTTGCCGGCCGAGCCCTGCAGCTGCGCTTTGAGCAGTTCGAAATCCACGGGCTTGGTAAGGTAGCCGTCCACTTTTGGGGACGCCCCGGCCACCAGCCCGGTCCCGGCCGTCCGGGAGACCACTATGATCTTCTGGTTTTCGGTGAAGGGGTTCTTCTTTATGTCCGCTATCAGTTCCAGCGGGTTGAAGCCCTGCAAAAGAACGTTAAGGATGAGCAGGTCCGGTTTCCAGTCCCGCGTTTCGGCCAGGGCCTGCTGGAGGGCGGCGGCGGTCCGTACGCTGTAGCCGCGTCCGGTCAGGAAAACGTCGAGGTCGGCCGCGGCGGCGCCGTCGGTCTCCACCAGAAGTATCTTTATTTTTTCCAGCCCGGGCATAGTTTGATTTTAACATTATATTCGCGCCGCCAAAAGGCCGGGCGCGCAACCGCGCCGGCGGCGGAAGTAAAAAAAGGTAAAATAACGCTATGAAAACCCCGGCGCCGGAAGAGGATAACTGGAAATACGCGCAGATAGGGCTGGAGCTGGCCGCGGCGGTGCTGCTGGGTTTTTTCGGCGGCTACTGGCTGGATAAAAAACTGGGCTCCGCGCCCTGGCTGATGCTGGGCGGCGCGGCGGCCGGCCTGGCCGGCGGGTTCTATTCCGTGCTGCGCGAGCTTTTCCCCAAAGAAGGCGGCAAATGATACGTTCCGCGGCGGCCGGCGTCTTTTACGGGGCGGCGCTGGGCGCGGCGCTCGGCTGGGCCTCCAGGCTGGCCCTTAAAAAGGCGCTGCATTCGCCGGACGCTGTCTTCTTTTCGGTCTTCGCGGGCGGGATACTCGCGCGCCTGGCCGCGCTGGCGGCGGCGGTTTGTCTACTTCGCCATGAAAAATATATAATTATCATCGCGTTCGCGGCGGCCCTGATACTGGTTCAGATGGCTTTCGAGCTTGTTCCTCTGGATAAAAATGGGATTAAAAGAAATTCTTGAACACCATATAGTCGACCATGTCTGGGCGCGGTTCACCCTGGGCACGCACGTTTTCCCGGTCTCCAAGCACCTGCTGATGCTGGGCATAGCCTCGCTCATCCTGCTGGTGGTCTTCCCGCTCCTCATCCGCAGCCGCAGCGCCGCGCTGGCCCCGTTCCGCTCCATTATTGAGATCATCGTGCTGTTCATCCGCGACGAGGTAGTGGTGCCGAACCTCGGGCACAAGGGCGCGGCTTACATAGGCTATTTCTCCACGCTGTTCTTCCTGATCCTCATCCTGAACCTGCTGGGCCTGGTGCCCTACGGCGCCAGCGCCACCGGCAACCTGGCCGTCACCACGGGCCTGGCGCTCACCACTTTCGTGCTGATAAATTTCGCCGGCATCAAGGAGCAGGGCCTGGTGGGCTATTTCGCGCACCTGGTGCCGAAGGGCGTGCCGGTGTGGCTGTACCCGCTGCTGTTCCCCATCGAGCTGATCGGCCTGGTCACCAAGGCGTTCGCGCTGTGCATCCGGTTGTTCGCCAACATGATAGCCGGCCACATCGTCATACTTTCTTTCATCAGCTTCATCTTCATCTTCGGCTCGCTGAGCGTGGCCGTCGGGTTCGCGGTGGCGCCCATCTCGGTGGGGCTGGTGCTGTTCACGCTGCTGCTGGAGCTGTTCGTGGCTTTCCTGCAGGCTTACGTTTTCGTTTTCCTGACGGCGATCTTCACCGGCGCGGCGATGCATCCGCATTAAAGCGCGGCGGTTACGTTTTGCGTTTACTGTTAGACATTACACGGAGGTAGTACAATGAACGAATTGACATTCATCGGACTCGGCTACATCGGCGCCGGCATCGGCGCGGGGCTTACGCTCATCGGCGCCGGCATCGGCATCGGCAAGATAGGCGCCAGCGCCCTCGAAGGCCTGGCCCGCCAGCCCGAAGCCGGGCCCGCGCTGCGCACGAACATGATCATCGCCGCCGCCCTGATAGAAGGTCTCGCCTTCTTCGCGCTGGTCATCTCGCTGCTGGCCGTGATGAACTTCTCCGCGCCCAAAGCGCCGGAAGCCGCCGCCGCCACCCAGACCGAAGCGCATAAGTAAAGAAATCGGGGATCGAGAGTCGGGGATCGGGGATCGGGGATCACGGAAAGAAATATTCCGCTCCCGGTTCCCGGTCCCGGATCCTTGATTCCAGATTCTCGATAGTTTCTGACTGGAGTTTACCATGGAAGCTTTGATAAGGCCGGAATTCGGCCTGATGTTCTGGACCATAACCTGCTTCGTGCTGCTGGTGCTGCTGCTGTCCAAAACGGCCTGGGGGCCGCTGATGCAGGCGGTCAACGAGCGCGAGCGCGCCATAAAGCACGACCGCCACACCGCCGAAACCGCCCGCGCGGAAGCCGAGAAGATAAAGTCGGAACTGGAAACCAGGCTGACCGAGCTGAAGGCCGAGATACGCAGCCGCATGGACGAGGCCCGGGTCTCGGCCGAAAAAGAGAAGGACATCCTTATAGAGGAAGCCCGCAAAAGCGCCGCCATCATAGTGGAATCGTCCCGGCGCGAGATAGAGGCCCAGAAGCTGGAGGCCGCCCGCGACCTCCGCAACAAGGTGGCCGAGCTGTCCGTGATGGCCGCCGAGCGGATAATGATGAAGCAGCTGGACCACCGGGCCAACACCGACCTGGCGTCCAAGTACCTGGCCGAGCTTGAAAAAGAAAGGCCCGATCTTAAAATGGAGTGCTGATGGATTCGGCGTCGAAGATAATCGCGAAACGCTACGCCAGGGCCTACATGGACCTGGACCGCAAGGTCCACAGCCAGGCCCTGGAGGCTGCCGCGCATGAGAAGCTGGAAGGCCTGCGCAAGGTCTTCGTGGCCGCCGGGCCGTACCGGAAGGTGCTTACCCATCCCGCCATAAACAGCGAGGTAAAGCTGGAGGTGCTGGGTAAAATACTCGGCGCCGGGTTTGTCGGACCGGCGGCGGCTTTCACCGCCATGCTGGTGCGCCAGAACAGGTTCGGCCTGTTCGAACTGATAATGCAGGACTGCCTGAGCCTCAGCCACGATTTCAGCGGCATGGTGCTGGCCGAGGTTTACAGCCGCTTCCCGCTTTCCGACGGCGAAGTTAAGCGGATAGAGAAGCTGCTCGTCTGCATGACGGGCAAGAAGATAAGCCTGCGGCAGGTGCTTTCGGAGCGGGTTATCGGCGGATTCGAGATAAAGGTGGGCGACGCGCTGATAGACGCCACCGTGCGCGGCCGGCTGGAAGCCATGCGGGCCGGACTGCTTGAAGGCTAGGCACATTTAAGGACTACTATGATACGACCGGAAGAGATAACAGAGATCATCAAAGGACGGATCGAAAAATTCATCCCCGAAGCGCAGCTGTCCGAGACCGGCCAGGTGCTGCAGGTGGGCGACGGCATAGCCCGCGTGTACGGCCTCAACAGCGCCGTGGTGGGCGAGCTGATAGAGTTCGAGGGCGGCGTGTCCGGCATGGTGCTCAATATCGAGCGCGAGAACATCGGCGCCGTGGTGATGGGCTCGGATACTCTTATTAAGGAAGGCGACCGCGCCCGGCGCACCGGCCGCGTGCTGGCGGTGCCCGTGGGCCCGGAGCTGATCGGCCGCGTGGTGGACGCGCTGGGCACTCCCATCGACGGCAAAGGCCCGCTCAACGCCAGGAAAAAACGCCCGGTGGAAGTTATCGCCCCCGGCGTGGTGGAGCGCCAGCCGGTGAAAGAGCCGCTGCAGACCGGCCTGAAGGCCATCGACGCCATGATCCCCATAGGCCGCGGCCAGCGCGAGCTGATCATCGGCGACCGCCAGACCGGCAAGACCGCCGTGGCGCTGGACGCCATCATCAACCAGAAGAACGAGCCCAAGGAAAAGCGGCCCATCTGCATTTACGTGGCCATCGGCCAGAAAGAATCCACCGTGGCCCGCGTGGCGAAGATCCTGGAAGACAACGGCGCGATGGAATACTCCGTGATAGTTTCCGCCTCGGCCGCCCAGCCCGCCTCCATGCTTTACCTGGCGCCCTACACCGGCTGCGCCATCGGCGAGGAGTTCATGTGGCAGGGTAAGCACGCGCTGGTGATCTACGACGACCTTTCCAAGCACGCGCAGGCCTACCGGCAGATGTCGCTGCTGCTGCGGCGCCCGCCCGGCCGCGAGGCTTACCCCGGCGACGTGTTCTATCTCCACTCGCGGCTGCTGGAGCGCGCCTGCAAGATGAACGAGAAGCACGGCGGCGGCTCGCTGACGGCCCTGCCTATAATCGAGACGCAGGCCAGCGACGTCACGGCCTACATCCCGACGAACGTCATTTCCATCACCGACGGCCAGATCTACCTGGAGTCGAACCTGTTCCACTCCGGCATCCGCCCCGCCGTGAACGTGGGCATCTCGGTCTCCCGCGTGGGCGGCTCGGCGCAGGTGAAGGCCATGCGGCAGGTGGCCGGCAAGCTCCGGCTGGACCTCGCGCAGTACAACGAGCTGGCCGCTTTCGCGCAGTTCGGCTCGGACCTCGACAAGGGCAGCATGGACATGCTCAAGCGCGGGCAGCGCATGGTGGAGCTGCTCAAGCAGGACCAGTACAGCCCGATGCCCGTGGAGGAGCAGGTGGCGGTGCTGTTCGCCGGCACCCGCGGCTATCTCGACGACGTGGAGCTGGAGAAAGTGCGCGCTTTCGAGGGCGACCTGGTGAAGTTCCTGCGCAGCTCTTACGCGCACCTGCTGGCCGAGATAGCCGACAAGAAACAGATGTCGCCGGAGCTCGAGCAGCGCCTGGCCGATTCCATAACGGAGTTCAAGAAGAAATTCGCTTAAGAGGCAGTTATGAAAAAATATCTTGTGACCGGCGGCGCCGGGTTCGTCGGTTCCAACATCGCCCACACGCTAGAAGTGGAACACAAGGCCGACGTGACGGTGCTGGATAATTTCTCCACGGGCAATTATAAAAATCTGCTGGGCTTCACCGGGGATATAGTGACCGGCGACATACAGGACCGCGGCTGGTTCGGCAAGGTAAGGAAAGTGGACGCGATCTTCCACGAGGCGGCCATCACCGACACCACGGTAATGGACCAGCGCAAGATGATGGAGGTCAACGTCGACGGCTTCCGCAACGTCCTGCAGTTCGCGCTGGAGACCGGCGTGGAGCGCGTGATCTACGCCTCTTCGGCGGCGGTCTACGGCAACGGCGCCACCCCCATGCGGGAGCAGCAGGCGCCCGCCCCCGAGAACATCTACGGCTTCTCCAAGGCCATAATGGACAACACCGCGCGCGAGTTCGCCGAGGAATACAAGGATATGACGCTGGTAGGGCTGCGCTATTTCAACGTCTACGGCCCGCGCGAGTATTACAAGGGCAATCCCGCCAGCATGATGTTCCATCTTTACAACCAGATGAAGGCGGGCAAGCGCCCCCGCATCTTCAAGTTCGGCGAGCAGGTGCGCGATTTCGTTTATGTGAAGGATATCGTGCGCGGCAACCTGAACGCGCTGGACGCCAAGAAGACCTGCGTCTGCAACCTGGGCAGCGGCCACCCCGGCAATTTCAACGAGGTGGTGGAGGCGCTGAACAAGGCCATGAAGCTGGACCTGGCGCCGGAATATTTCGACAACCCGTATTCCTTCTACCAGAACAGGACGCAGGCCGACCTGCGCCAGGCGAAGGCGCTGCTGAATTACCGGCCGGAGTGGAAAGTGGCCGAAGGCGTGGCCGACTACGTGAAGATCATGGAGAAGACGAAGCTGTAAGGTCCGCGGATAAATTCTATGGCCTCATTGCGCGACATCAGGAAGCACATCGCTTCCGTTAAAAGCATCAAGCAGATCACCTACGCCATGAAAATGGTGGCGGCCGCGCGCATCAAGCGGGCGCAGGCCTCCATCCTGGCGGCGCGGCCTTTCGCCGTGGAGATGGACCGCCTGATAGCGGACCTGTACCGCGAGCTGGGCGAAGAGGACCTTTCCGGCACGGCCGCGCGCGAGCTTTTCGCGGAGCGCCCGGCCGGCGGCACGCTGTGCCTGGTGCTGGTAACCGCCGACAAGGGGCTCTGCGGCTCCTTCAACACGAACCTGCTGAAAGCCGCCACCGCCTGGCTGAAAGAGAACCGCGGCAGGAAGATCTGCGTGGTGGCCGTTGGGCGCAAAGGGCGGGATTTCCTGCGCCGCCTGAAGGGCCTGGACCTGGAGCTGAAGTACGAGCTGGTGGGCATCTTCCCCAAGGCCGGCTACGTGCACGCGCAGCTGCTCACCGACACCATAATTAACCTTTACCGCACCTCCCCCGTGGAGAGCGTTACGCTGATCTACAACGAGTTCAAGTCCATGATGGCGCAGCGCATAGTCACCGACCGCCTGCTGCCGCTCAAGAGCCATATCGGCGGCGGCGCGAAAGAGCGGCCCGCCGCCGCCGATTTCGCTTTCGAACCGGGCAAGAAAGAGCTGCTGGCCGCCCTGCTGCCCCGCCACCTGGGAGCGCAGCTGTACCGGACGCTGCTGGAATCGCAGGCGGCCGAGCTGGCCGCGCGCATGAACGCGATGGAGTCCGCCTCCAAGAACGCCTCCGAGCTTATAGAAGGCCTCACTTTAAAGATGAACAAGACCCGCCAGGCTATGATAACCACCGAGCTTAACGAGATCGTAGGCGGTTCGGAAGCGCTGAACGGGTAGTTCTAAAATAGTTTCAGGAGCTGTCATGAACATTGGAAAAATAGTGCAGATCGTCGGGCCGGTGCTGGACGTGGAATTCCAGCAGGGCCAGCTGCCCAGGATACTCAACGCGCTGAAGATAAAATATACCGAGGAAGGGCACGAGAAGACGCTGGTGGCCGAAGTGGCCCAGCACCTGGGCGACAATACCATCCGCGCCATCACGCTGGGGCCCACCACGGGGCTGGGCAAGGGCATAGAGGTGAAGGATACCGGCGCGCCGCTCAGGGTGCCCGTCGGGGAAGCCTGCCTGGGGCGCCTGATGGACGTGCTGGGCGAGCCCAAGGACTACAACGGCCCGATAGACACCAAGGAATTCCTGCCCATACACCGCGACCCCCCGCCGCTGACCGAGCAGAAGACCACGCCCGAAATTTTCGAGACCGGCATCAAGGTCATCGACCTGCTGGCGCCTTTCATGAAGGGCGGCAAGGTAGGCCTGTTCGGCGGCGCCGGCGTTGGCAAGACCGTGGTGATCATGGAGCTGATCAACAACGTGGCGCGCCAGCACCACGGCTGTTCCGTGTTCGGCGGCATCGGCGAGCGGTCGCGCGAGGGCAACGACCTCTGGCTGGATATGCAGGACTCCAAGCTTTCCGACGGCTCCACCGTGCTGTCGAAGACCGCGCTGGTGTACGGCCAGATGAACGAGCCCCCCGGCGCCCGCGCCCGCGTGGGCCTGACCGCGCTGACGCAGGCCGAGTATTTCCGCGACGTGAAAGGTAAGGACGTGCTGCTGTTCCTCGACAACGTGTTCCGCTACGTGCTGGCCAACGCCGAAGTGTCGGCGCTGCTGGGCCGCATGCCGTCGGCCGTGGGCTACCAGCCCACGCTGACCACGGAGATCGGCGCGCTGGAGGAGCGCATCACCTCCACCAGCAAAGGTTCCATCACCTCCATCCAGGCCGTGTACGTGCCGGCCGACGACCTCACCGATCCCGGCGTGGCCAACGTGTTCACGCACCTGGACGCCACCGTGGTGCTGTCGCGCGGCATCGCGGAACTGGGCATCTACCCGGCCGTGGACCCGCTGGACTCTACCTCGCGCATCCTCGACCCCCGCGTTATCGGCAACGAGCATTACCAGACCGCCCGCGGCGTGCAGAAGATCCTGCAGCGCTATAAAGAGCTGCAGGACATCATAGCCATCCTGGGCATAGACGAACTGTCCGACGAGGACAAGAAGACCGTGAACCGCGCGCGCAAGATCCAGAAGTTCATGTCGCAGCCGTTCTCGGTGGCCGAGAAGTTCACCGGCCGCCCCGGCAAGTACGTGACGCTCAAAGAGACCATCCGCAGCTTCCAGGAGATCCTCAGCGGCCGCCTCGACGACCTGCCCGAGCAGACGTTCTGGATGGCCGGCGGCATAGAGGAAGTCATCGAGCGCGGCAAAGTTCAGCAGGCCGCCTGAGGCCGCGCCGCATAAGCTGGCTATATGGGAAAAAACAAACTGCGCCTTAGCATAGTCACCCCGGAGAAGACCGTGCTCTCGGACCTGCCGGTGGATTTTGTCACGCTGCCCGCTTTCGGCGGCGAGATGGGCGTGCTGCCGGGCCACGCTTCGTTCGTGGTGCAGCTTAAAGAAGGCCTGATGCACTATACCGAGGCCCGCCACAAGGAAGTGTTCGCCGTGCTCAACGGCTTCGCCGAGGTGCATAAGGACAAGGTAATGGTGCTGGCCGAGGCGGCCGAGTTCGCCAAGGAAGTGGACGAGGAACGCGCCCGCCAGGCTTACCAGAAAGCCAAGGAAACGCTGGCCATACGCGGCGCCGACCTGGACCTGGACGAGGCCGGGGCCGCCCTGCGGCGCGCCGCCGTCCGCCTGAAAGTGGCCGAGTTCCGGCGCAGGCACAAGCTACAGTAAAAGCCTGCCGCCGCCGCCTAAAATACCCCGCCCCGCGCGGGGTATTTTTTGATAAAACATCCACTTGGCAAACCAAGTATTATCATCTATACTGTGGTGATATTCTAGCGCATACAAGTTTTTAGTTTGTGTTTTGGGTTAAGGGAATCTTAAGTCATCATTGCTAAATCCCACGCCGGCGCGTAGTTGTACTATGCCCGGGCGTTAGGGTACTGAGTCTGTTTAATGCAATATAGGAAATTTGTAGTGAGCAGGAACATGGTTTTACTGTCTAAATTGTCAGGCAACAAATAATAGGGGTCCATATGAATAAACTTATTGCTGTTATTGCTGTTCTCCTCATGGTTTCAAACGTGCAGGCGCAATCCCGACGGAGTCTTAAAGATATAGACAGAGAACTAAAACAAACCAAAAGCACGGCAACTGTTATGGCGCTTGTCGAAAGCATAGCCGAAACATCACCACAGACTGTTGAAGATGTGGCGACCCTTGGCCAGTTGATGGATAAGTATCCGGTCCAGGGGCAGAAAGCCGCATCTAAAATACAAGACCCAAATTTATCCAAAGCGGTAATGAAGGAATATGAACGGCAGGCTGCAAAGATTAAAGTTGTGCGCGCAAAGGGGAATGGTGCTTTATCTGACAAAGACCGGCAGGATTACTTGAGTGGCTATATGAACAGCGCCGCTTTTATCGGCGTACTGGCCAATCTTAAAGATAAATCCGCTATCCCCATGCTGCGCGGATATCTTCAGGATGAGGACCTTTCAAAACTTGTTTCTGTGGCGCTCGGGCGGCTTGGCGATACCGAATCCATGGAAACAATGTTAAAAGGGATGGGTACGGGCGCGCCAGTAGACCTTTCCGGTTATGGAGACAAGGGTTTGGTTCGGGTAGTGCAGGAACTGGATAAGCCCGGTGCGGACGCTAAACGTAAAGATGCGTTGATAAATGAAATAAAAGGCAGTGCAAGTCTCGAACGCAAAAGAATGCTTAAAGACCTTGCTTTAAACCATAAAGACTCACGTGTGCGTGACCGTTCAGCCCTAGCGCTTTTGAACTCGATAATGGTGAATCAAGAGCCCGGTGATCAGGCTTTTATTTCGGACTGGATTGGCCGGACGAAAAACGATGAAACCGGATACTGGGCGGTAACCAGCATAAGGGTTTCCCACGACAATGGGCGGAAGCCCTTGGAGACCGGCCTGCCGGCTTTATTGATAGATGTCCTGCAAACATCGACGTATGAACCAACCCGCCAAGAAGCCGCAAATACCCTGGGGATGTTTAAGGTAAAAGAAGCAGCCCCATATCTAGAGGAGTGTAGTGTAAAAGATAAAGATGGAAAAGTAAGAGGAGACTGTCAGTTCGCTTATTGGACAATTGCAGGAAAAATCCCTCCAAAATTCCATCCCAAAGATGTTGAGGAATTAGCGCAACTCTACCGCGAACCATATTTTATTGCGGCTTTTGAAAAAATGAGCGAAAACAATCCCGATGAAAGGTTCACCTTGGCGCTTAGGCGCGCGTTTGATGAATACAAAAAGACCCAGGGAAAGTAATTTGTTATGAAACGCATAAAATTATCTTTGCTTTTCCTGCTGTTATTCCCACGGTCTGCCCAGTCCTGGTGGTCCTTTGAGAAAGCGAATATTCCCTGGTCGTCACATCGGCTGATAACTCAAAGCGCGATGAGCCTTATACAAGAAACTGGCGAGTACCCGGATTTAAACAAATTCTCTTCTGTGATACTTGAAGCTACAACAGGTGACGCGAATGATGCTAAAGCTCACGGGAAGATATTAGCGGGCGACCCGGATTATCCCTTGGCAAATGAGGCAGGCAGGTTTAATGGCGGACCATTTGACCTCTGGCAAAAGCGAGCGCTTGCCCGGTATAATGCCCAGGATTTCGCAGGGACTGAAAATAGTTCATATTATTATTTCGCGTTAATGACGCATCTGCTGCAAGATCAGGCTGTTCCGGCGCATGCCGCCAATATTTACCATGGACAGATAATAGGCGATGAGGGATGTTATTCACTTCTTTGGAATACAACTGTGCCCTGTGACCCCGATGATTTGGAGCTGTATAGTGGGGGGAGGGGGCCTGGGTTTATAGTCAGGGGAAAAGAGTATGGGAAAAAAGCGGAAGATTATTACTATAACGGGAAAAATATTCCTGCTTCTATCGTGCGCCAGACACAATCAAAATTAACCGGCTGGGAATACCCAGATACTGGCGATATCGCAAAATGGCGAGGAAGCCAATATTGGATTAAAAATAATGTTACATATTCGGGTGAAGGATTTATTGGAAACCTCGCCAACACAGGGGAAGCAGGCTGGTGGGGACATTACGGCGGTACTCCCAATAATACAGACATGTATCTGTATTTAACATTGTCTACCCCTTTCGGTAAAACTGACTCACCTGTGATAGCAGAAAATCAGTTGAAGGAAGCAGCTGAATTCACCGCCGGTATGCTTATGGCGGTCTCTCGATCTTTGCCTCCTTTAATAAAAGAGCCCTATATTAATAATGTTCCCGCTTCAGATGCTACTGTTGCCACGGTTTATACCAATGCACCGAATACCATTAGGTTCAAACTAATGGATAACCGCACTTCTGCGGTTGATTTACACTTAGAGGTCGATGCTTACGGAGGAAGGCCGATAGTTAGCGTATCGACCATAGCTGTTTTCTTGAGTTCCGGCACTATGTTGCCGTGGGAACTGCAATACACTACGCAATGGGATGGTAAGTACGCCGACGGCACACCGATTCCCAGTGGCGACCATAAATTGTTTGCCTCAGGCACAGATGCTGACGGCAATCGTTTTGAATATGAAATTGGCGCATTTATGGTAAGCAACGGCCCCCAATTAGGGGTATTCGTGTGCGAAGGCGGTTTTACTAATCTTAGTTCCGGCGGGTTAATACAAAATGTCCCGGTGTTTCAGCATCCATGCAGCGAGGTGAAGATAGTTATTCATAAGGATCGTTCCCCGATTACCGAAGTAACCGTAAACACACCATCCGGCAGCATAACACTGCCAGGGGGTGATGTTGTAAATTATACGCTGCCTGCTTCCCCCGACGGGCACTATACAATTACCGCCAAGGACCAAACAGGCCCTCCAAACTCCGCGTCTTTTACTTTAACCACGCTAGATTTTCAGTCGGACATGGATGCGTCTAAATCTACGTATGGCTCCGGAGAATTCACCCCCCAGCTTACATTTAAAGGCACGAGTAGTCCAAGTACGTTTGCGCGGATAGATTTTTGTAAAGCGGAGCCTGTCAGTGGTGGCGGTCTGAGTAGCCGGTGCGGCCCCATAGTGGAG
>JAPLKJ010000072.1 GCA_026388125.1 Elusimicrobiota bacterium | reverse complement strand
GTCAATCCCTTTTCCGTGACCCCCGCCATAGACATACTCTGCTCCTTCTATACCCCCGACGGCAAGCCTTTCGCCGGCGCCCCGGCCGAGACGCTGCGCCGCGCCGAGGCGGAGTTCAAGAAGGTTTCCGGCTACGAGTTCCACGCCATGGGCGAGCTGGAATATTACGTTATCTCTCCGAAGAACATGCTGTATCCCACCGTCACGCAGAAAGGCTACCACGAGTCCTACCCTTTCTCCAAGTGGGAAGGCCTGCGCACCGAGGCGATGGCGGCCATAGCCGAGGCCGGCGGCCGCATAAAGTACGGCCACTCCGAAGTGGGTTTCATCCGCACCGAGGATTCCGAAATGTCACAGCAGGAGATAGAGTTCCTGCCCGTGCCCGCCTCCGAGGCGGCCGACCAGTTGGCGGTGGCCAAGTGGATGCTGTCCGGCATAGGCAATAAGTACGGCGTGGTGATCTCCTTCGCCCCCAAGATCTCCATCGGCCACGCGGGCTCCGGGCTGCACGTGCACACCTGCCTGATGAAGAACGGCAGGAACGCGATGCTCGAGAAAGGCGCGCTGTCCACCCCGGCCAGGAAGCTGATAGCCGGTTTCCTCGAGCTGGCCGCGCCCATGACCGCTTTCGGCAACACCGTGCCCACCTCTTATTTCCGCCTGGTGCCGCACCAGGAGGCGCCCATTAACGTCTGCTGGGCCTACCGCAACCGCTCCGCGCTGATCCGCATACCGCTGGGCTGGACCAACGCCGGCGGCATGGTTAAGGACGCCAACCCGGGCTCCCCTGCTCCGGTGGTGGAATCCCGCCAGACGGTGGAGGTGCGCTCGGCGGACGGTTCCGCGAACCTGCATTTCCTTATGGCCGGGCTTTGCGTGGCCGCCCGCAGGGGCTTCGAGCGCTCCGACGCGCTGGCTTTCGCCGACAAGTATTTCGTGGACAAGAACATTTACCACAAAGAGCACTCCGTGCTCACCGAGAAACTGCCCAAGCTCCCCCCTTCCTGCTGGGCCTCCGCGGAGGCGCTGGAAAGCAGCCGCGCGAGTTTCGAAGCGCGCGCCGTATTCACGCCGCAGGTGATAGACTCTACGATAAAGCGCCTTAAGGCCTACGACGACCGCAACCTCAGCGAGCGCCTGTTCGGCAAGGAAGAAGAGATAAAGAAACTGGTGGAAGAATACTTGTACTGCTGATGCTGCACCAGGCGTACGGCAACAGGCGAAGGACGCGGTGGGCGCTGCTGGCCGGCTTCTTTGCGGCGGCGGTCGTGTTCGCCGCGGCCCTTGACCTGCTGGTCCACCGCGAAGGCGGCAAACCTCTCCCCAATGCGAAGCTGTTGCGCGTGGCGTCCGGTAATTTTACCGGCCCCCTCGACACGGTCTTCAAGGACGAGGGGCTGGGCGACGCCGCCCGGGCCGGCATCAGCGCGGCCCTTGCCAGGAGCGTCAGCCTGCGCCGCCTGCGCCGGGAAGATTCCTACAGCATCGTCTTCTCCACGGCGGGCGCGCTGAAGTACCTGGTAGTGGCAAAGGACCTCAACAACTATCTGCTGTTCCCCTCCGCCGGCGGGAAATTTTCGGTTTCGGTGCGGCCCATCCTCGACTATACCGACGTGTTCTCCTGGTCCGTGGACTTCCTGACCGAGGTGCGCGGCGGGGACAAGTGGACGCTGGCCTGGGATTATCAAAGCGACCCGTCGGGCAAGGTGCTGTCCCCCAAAATAACCGCGGCCGTTTACAACGGGTTGGAAACCGGCCGCAAGGCCGCCGCCGAGTACCAGGGCGCGTATTACGACGAAAGGGGCGAGTCGCTGCGCAACATGTTCCTGCGCGCGCCGCTGCATTACCGCCGCATTTCCTCCTACTTCACCTACAAGCGTTTCCACCCGATACTGAAATACGTGCGGCCGCACCTCGGCATCGATTACGCGGCCCCGGCCGGCACGCCGGTTTCCGCCGTGGCGGACGGCACTGTTTCGTTCTCGGGGTGGAAGGGCGGCAACGGCAGGCTGATCATCGTGCGCCACTCCTCCGGCTACGAATCCACCTACGGGCACCTGCTGCGCTTCGCCAAGGGCGTGCGCGGCGGGCGGCGCGTCGGGCAGGGCGACGTGATCGGCTATGTGGGGTCCAGCGGGCTTTCCAGCGGGCCGCACCTGGACTTCCGCCTGAAGCAGAACGGAAAACCCCTGAATTTCCTGAAAATAAAATACCGCTCGAGCGGCGGCGTGAGCGGCAAGGGCAAGGCGGCCGTGGCGGCGGCTATAAAAGCGCTGTCAGTGCAGGAACTTCCATAAGTCCAGCATCATCGGCACCATTTCCACCGCGATCAGCACGATAATTATTATTTCCAGCCAGTGGCTGCGGCGGGTGTTCACCTCGCCGTGCAGGATCTGGCTTATCTGCGCCAGGGTCTCCATCTTGCGCGAGATGCTCTTGCGCCAGTCGTCGAAGTGGAACTCCAGCGCGGAAGCCCTGAAAACCACGGCCAGGTAGGGGTCGCCGACGGTCTTGAGCGAGTTCTCCACCCGCCCGAGGAACTCCGAGAATTCCATGTACTTGCGGCTGGAATCCTCGGCGATGTCGGCGTAGAAGTTCCGGAAAATATTGGCCACGCTTTCCCGCTTCTGGTCCATGGCGTCGTAAAGCTCGTCGAGCTTCCGGCCCAGCATCTCGTCGTAGTAGCGGAACTCCAGCATATGCGTGAGCGAGAACTCTATCGCGTCGGCCACGTCCCGCTGCCCCTCGGGCTCTATCAGCAGGGCCGAGTTCCAGTCTATTATCGCCAGGTCGGTGCTGGAATACTGTATGGCGCTTTCCAGTATGAAATTCCGGGATTCCTCTCCCAGTATTTCCTTGTCCTCGGCCAGTATCAGCGCCGCCACGTCCACCTTCTTTATGAATTCGCGCGGGTTGCCCAGGCCGTCGGCCTTCTCCACTATATAGGTGATGTAGTCCTCGAAAATGTCCCAGTCGGCGGGGTCGGCTATGGCCGGCAGTATCTGCCGCTTCAGCGCGTCCTTGCGGCCCAGGGCCACCAGGTCCACTTCCTCGGAGGCCTCCAGTTCGGCGGCCAGCTTTACCAGGCTGTCCCACGGGGTGTCCGGCGGGATATCCAGTTCCAGCGTGATGGAGATAACGCCGTAGTTCCACAGGCGCGCGAATATCTTGACCGGGAAGGCGCCCGAGGGCAGGTCGAGGGTTTCCCCCCCGAGCTCGGTTTTAAGAGGCGCGTCCTTTATGATGATGGCTTTGCGGGTATTGGTGGCGAACTTAAGGCGGGGGCCTTTGCCGGTCTCGCTGATCAGCTGTTCGGCCCGCGTCAGCGAGATCTCGCCGCCCACGTCGAACACGCGGTGGATGAGTATGCCGCCCTTCTCAATAACTATGGACACGCTGGTTTTCCTTTACCGCCGCGGCTAGATCTTGGCTAGTTCCTTTTCTACGGCCTGGGCCATCTCCGTATCGAAGGACTGGTCGTAGCCGGGCCAGACCGTGACAGGCTCGTGCCGGGCGTCAAGCAGGAAGATATAGGGCACGCCCTGCGCCCTGTACTGCCTGTAGATGTCGTGGCCGGCGTAGGCGAGCGGGAAGGTTACGCCGCGGTCGGCCGCGAAATTCTTCGCGGCTTCGGCGTCGTCCTGTATGCATATGCCCAGCACCGTCAGGCCTTTCGGCCCGTAGGTCTTGTAAAGTTTTTCCAGCGCGGGAGCGGCCTTGCGGCAGTAAGGGCAGTTCTCGGTGAACAGCATGAACAGCACGGGCCTGCCCGCGTAGTCTGCGAGGTCTATCTTGCCCCCCGCTACGGCGGGAAGAGCGAAGTAAGTCTCTTTCTTTTCGTAAGCGGGGCGCGCGGCCTGCGCGGCGGCGGGCTTTACGGCCGGCGCCGGCGCTGGCTTCGCTGCCGCGGCCTGCGCGGTTTGAGCCGCCTGCGGGGCGGGCTGCGCCGCAAGGGAAGCTTGTTCGCACGAGGCTTCGGTAGGAAGCAGCCCGGTGTCAGGCGTAACCGTGCACGTTCCGAAATAAACGAAAGCGAAAATATAAGCCAATGTTAACCCAAGTGTTTTTATCATGCTCATGTCGTGGTATCTTTTTCCTAAAAGTTTGCCGCGCAACGGTTCTATTGTATTAATTTTAGCGGTCACCGTGAATTTTATATCTTCCCAGGCTGCGGCAAATTCTTTTCTACGGCTCTTTTTATCGAGTTATTGAACTGCGGCGAATAACCCGGCCAGAGGGCGAAGGCTTCATGTTCCGCGTTCAGCAGGTAAATGTAAGGAACGCCCTGGGCTTTGTACTGCCGGAGAACCTGCATTCCTTTATAGGCCAGCGGGAAAGTGAGCCCGAGATCCTTCGCAAAACGCCCGGCGGTCCCGGGATCGTTCTCTATGCAAATGCCCAATACGGCAAGGCCTCTCTCCTTATAGGTTTTGTGAAGGGTTTCCAGGAAAGGGGCGGCCTGGCGGCAATACGGGCAGGTTTCGCTGAAGAACATTATCAGTACCGGCCTGTCCGCGTAGTTCTTCAGGTCAATTTTACCGCCATTGAGCGCGGGTAGTTGGAAGTAGGTGTCTTTCTTTATGTAGTCCGCCGTCTTCGCTTTTTCTATTTTAACTACGGCGTTCACGGTCTGCGCGTTCGCAGCCGCGGCCGGGGCGGCCTCCTTTTCTTTCTCCCTACAGGCGAACCCCGCCGCCACGCCCGCGAGCAGGAGCAATTTAAAAACAGTCTTTGTCGTCATTGGTCGTTCCTGTGGAACCGCTATAATATGGAAGATTACCAAATAAAAGCCCACGGTTGAAATAAGCGGGAGCGTTCTAACCGGGCGGCTAAAGTATAGAAAGCCGCTTCAATAATGTCAACAGCCGGCAGGGCCGCGCTCAGCCGCGCCCGCTCAGCCGCGCCGTTGACAGGGCCGGCCGCTTTTGATTAACCTATACGAATGACACAGCTAGAATACGCCGGCATAACGGGTTTCGCTTTTATCCTTCTTGGCCTGGGGGCAGCCGCGGCGCGCGCGGCCGAGCCGCCGCGGGCGCAGAAGATCCCCTTCAAACTGGAGAAACACGGCGAGGTGCGGACGGACGATTACTACTGGCTGAAGGACCGCAGCGCCCCCGGGGTGCTGGCGTATCTTAAGGCCGAGAACGACTACACGGAAGAAATGCTGAAACCGACGGAAAAATTCCGCGAGAAACTTTTTGCCGAGATGAAAGGCCGCATCAAGCAGGACGATTCCACCGTGCCGTTCAAGTACGGGGAATACTATTATTTTAAGTATTACAAGACCGGCAGGGAATACCCGGTGTACGCGCGCAGGCGAGGCGCCGCCGACGGGCCGGAGGAAGTGCTGCTGGACGTCAACGAACTGGCGAAGGGCCAGGCTTTCTGCCAGGTGCGGTTCCCGGCCATAAGGCCGGACCACAAGATGATAGCTTATGCCGTCGACACCAAAGGCCGGCGGTTCTTCACCGTATATTTCAAGGACCTCGTCACCGGCCAGGTGGCGGAGGAGAAGATAGAGAACACTGCCGGCAATATGGTCTGGGCCAACGATAACCGCACGCTGGTCTACGTGAAGCAGAACCCGGAAACCTTGCGCTGGGAGCGGGTGTTCAGCCACGAGCTGGGCGCCAAGAAGGACAAGGAACTGTTCTTCGAGGCCGACGAGACTTTCGAAGCCTCTATTTCTAAATCCGGCACCGAGAAATATATCTTCATCCGCACCGGCGCCACGCTTTCCACGGAGTACCTGCTGCTAGACGCCGACGACCCGGCCGCCCCTGTAAAGGTTTTCCAGCCGCGGCAAAAAGGTCTCGAGTACGACATAGCGGACGGCGGGGACAAGTTCTACGTGCTGAACAACGAAGGCGCCAGGAATTTCAAGGTTTCCACCTGTTCCGCGGTCAATACCGGCAAGGACGCCTGGACGGAAGTGGTGGCGCACCGCGAGGATACGCTGTTGGAATCCCTTGAGGTTTTCGAAGGTTGGCTGGTGCTCAAGGAGCGCAGCAAAGCGCTGGGGCGGCTGCGCGTGTTCAACCGCGCCACCGGCGCTGATTCCTACCTGGATTTCGACGAGCCGGCCTACCTGGCCGACCTGGGCGACAACTACGAGTACCGCACGGAGAAGCTGCGCGTTACTTACGAGTCCATGACCACGCCCCTCTCGGTTTACGACATAAACCTTCGTGACGGCTTCCGCGCGCTGATGAAACGGCAGGAAGTGCTGGGCGGCTTCGATCCCGAAAATTACAAGGCGGAACGGCTGTGGTTCGCCGCGCGCGACGGCGAGAAGGTGCCGGTCTCCATTGTCTATAAAAAAGGGCTGGACCTGAAGAGCGGCGCGAACCCTTTGTTCATAACCTCCTACGGGTCTTACGGCTACAGCTCCGATCCCGACTTCAGTTCCCTGCGGCTGTCGCTGCTCGACAGGGGCTTCATCTTCGCGCTCCCCCATATCCGCGGCGGCTCCGAAATGGGCCGGCGCTGGTACGAGGACGGGCGGCAGCTGAAGAAGAAGAACACCTTCTACGACTTCATCGACGCCACCCGCTACCTTATAGACAACGGCTATACTTCCCCGGCGCATGTCTACGCCGAGGGCGGCTCGGCCGGCGGCCTGCTGATGGGCGCCGTTTCCAATATGGCGCCGGAACTGTACAAGGGGATGATAGCGGCCGTGCCGTTCGTGGACGTGGTCACCACCATGCTGGACCCCGACATCCCCCTCACCACCGGCGAGTATGACGAGTGGGGCAATCCCAATATTAAGGAATATTACGATTATATCCTTTCTTATTCGCCTTACGACAACGTGGAAAGAAAGGCCTACCCGAACCTGCTGATAACCGCCGGCCTCAACGATTCCCAGGTGCAGTACTGGGAGCCCGCCAAGTGGGCGGCGAAGCTCCGGGACATGAAGACGGACAAGAACGTGCTGCTGCTCCGGACGGACATGGAGGTAGGACATGGCGGCAAATCGGGCCGTTTCGAGGCGCTTAAACTCGTGGCCCTGGAGTACGCTTTCGTACTGGACCTGGAAGGGATAAAGGAATGAAGCTCTCCGATGTGAAGCGCCGCAACCGGTTTATAGGCATAGTGGCGGCCGCCCTGCTGTTCCAGGCGGGCGGCCTCGATCCCTTCCTGCGCCGCATAGGCGGGCCCGTTTTTTCGTTCGTGGTGCTCGTCGCCCTGTTCTTCCTGGCCCCCATGGTCATAGAATACCTGGAACGTAAAATCGTCAAATAGCTCCCTTCTTGCCCCCCGCCTCCCCATTTGGTATCATTAAGGAAAGCCCCCCATACGGGCTTGAACCCCGCACCCGCGGGCCAGACGGTAAATTAGTCAACAGGAGCCAAAACATTATGCCCAAGACGGCCGTTAAATCCAAAGTGAAAGCATCTTCCGTTAAAATTTCCAAGAAAGTCACCTATTTCTTCGGCGGCGGCAAAGCCGAGGGCAAAGCGTCCATGAAGAACCTGCTGGGCGGCAAAGGCGCGAACCTCGCCGAGATGGCCGGCCACCCCGACCTGCGCCTGCCCGTTCCCCCGGGCTTCACGCTGACCACCGAAATTTGCACCTACTACTGGGCCAACAAGCGCTCCTACCCCAAGGGCCTCACGCAGGACGTAGAGAAGAACCTGCGCAAGGTGGAAGAGATCACCGGCAAGAAGTTCGGCGACGCCAACAACCCCCTGCTCGTCTCCGTGCGCTCCGGCGCCCGCTCCTCCATGCCGGGCATGATGGAGACCATCCTTAACTGCGGCCTCACCAGCGAGACCATCCCGGGCCTGATAAAGCTCACCAACAACCCCCGCTTCGTTTACGATTCCTACCGCCGCCTGATCATGATGTACTCCGACGTGGTCATGGAAAAGGCCGCCGGCATAGAACCCGCCGACGACCAGGGCATCCGCAAGCAGCTTGAGCGCATCATGCACGACATGAAGACCAAGCGCGGCGCCAAGTCCGACACCGACCTGACCGCCGAAGACCTGAAGGAACTGGGCATCCTGTTCAGGGCCAAGGTCAAAGAAGTGCTCGGCAAAGAATTCCCCGACAACCACATGGACCAGCTGTGGGGCTCCATCGGCGCCGTGTTCGCCTCCTGGATGGGCAAGCGCGCCGTCTCCTACCGCCGCATCGAAGGCATCCCCGCCGAGTGGGGCACCGCCGTCAACGTGCAGGCCATGGTGTTCGGCAACATGGGCGAGAACTCCTCCACCGGCGTGGGCTTCACCCGCAACCCCGGCACCGGCGAGAACGCCTTCTTCGGCGAGTTCCTCGAGAACGCCCAGGGCGAGGAAGTGGTGGCCGGCATCCGCACCCCCCACCCCATCAACGAATCCAGCCGCAACGAGCAGTCCAAGAACCTCAAATCCCTCGAACAGCTTATGCCCGCGGCCTATAAAGAGCTGGCCGCCATCCGTGCCAAGCTCGAGAAGCATTACCACGACATGCTCGACATCGAGTTCACCATCGAGGGCGGCCGCCTGTGGATGCTCCAGTGCCGCGTCGGCAAGCGCAACGGCCTGGCCGCCGTGCGCATGGCCCTGGACATGCATAAGGAAAAACTCGCCACCAAGGAAGACGTCGTAATGCGCGTCTCCCCGGACCAGCTCGACGAGCTGCTCCACCCCATCCTCGACCCCAAGATCGAGCTCGCCACCAAGCCCATCGGGAAAGGCCTTCCGGCCGGCCCCGGCGGCGCCGTAGGTATGATAGTTTTCACGGCTGAAGAAGCCGTTAAGTGGAAGAAGGAAGGCAAGAACGTCATCCTGGTCCGTGAAGAGACCAACCCCGAAGACGTAGAAGGCATGAGGGCGGCGGAAGCCATCCTCACCGCCCGCGGCGGCATGACCTCGCACGCGGCCCTCGTGGCCCGCGGCTGGGGCAAATGCTGCGTGGTGGGCTGCGCCGACGTGAAGATCGACCTGAAAAATAAAACCCTCAGCCTGGGCGGCTCGGTCCTCAAGGAGGGCGAATGGATCTCCCTCAACGGTTCCCGCGGCCTGGTCTATACGGGCAAGATGTCCCTGGTAGAGCCCGGCGAAGTCACCATGGCCATGCTCCAGGACTTCCTGAAGTTCTGTAATTCCATCCGCGCGCTGAAAGTGTGGACCAACGCCGATACCCCCTCCGATTCCGCCCAGGCCCGCCTGTACGGCGCCGAGGGCACCGGGCTGTTCCGCATCGAGCATATGTTCTACGGCAAGGGCTCCGACGCGGCGCTGTTCTGCCTGCGCAAGATGATCATGTCCAAGACCCTCGAAGAGCGCAAAGCCGCGCTCAACGACCTGTTCCCCTACATGAAGACCAGCATCAAGGACACGCTCAAGGTGATGGAAGGCTTCCACGTTACCATCCGCCTGATGGATCCCCCCCTCCACGAGTTCGTGCCGCAGCAGAAGGCGAAGCTCGAAGAGCTGGGCAAAGCCCTCGGTATTTCTTTCGAGGAACTTGAAGCCCGCGCCAACGGCCTCCACGAGTCCAACCCGATGATGGGCCACCGCGGCGTGCGCCTGGGCGTCACCTACCCCGAGATCACCGAGATGCAGGCCCGCGCGATCTTCGAGGCCGCGGCCGAACTCCAGAAAGAAGGCGTGAAGGTGTTCCCCGATATCATGATCCCCGTGGTCTCCCTCGAGAACGAGGTTAAGAACCAGTCCGAGGTCATACACCGCGTGTACGCCGAGGTAATGAAGCAGAAAGGCGTGAAGGTTAAATACATGGTCGGCACCATGATAGAGATCCCCCGCGCCTGCCTGATGGCCGGGAAGCTCGCCGAGACGATGGAGTTCTTCTCATTCGGCACCAACGACCTGACGCAGATGACCTTCGGTTATTCCCGCGACGATTCCGGACCGTTCCTTAACGACTACGTCAAGAAGGGCATTATCCCCGTGGACCCCTTCCAGACCATCGACCAGGACGGCGTGGGCGAACTGATTAAGATCACCGTCGAGCGCGGCCGCAAGACCCGCAAGGACATGAAGATCGGCATCTGCGGCGAGCAGGGCGGCGAGCCGGCGTCCGTGGAATTCTGCCACAAGGTGGGCCTGACCTACGTGTCCTGCTCCCAGTTCCGCGTGCCCATAGCCATACTGTCCGCGGCGCAGTCCCAGATACGGAACCCAAGGAAGAACAAGTAAACAGTGCGTCAAGGCAGCTACAAGTACTTCCCGATGGTCATTTCCGCCCCCTCCGGGGGCGGAAAGACCGTCGTGCGTTCCGAGCTGCTTAAGCTGGACCGGCGCTTCGCTTTCAGCGTTACCTGCACCACCAGGCCGCGCCGCACGGGTGAAGTGGACGGGAAGGATTATTTTTTCGTCACCGTAGAGAAGTTCGGGAAGCTGAGGAAGGAAGGCAAGCTGCTCGAGTGGGCGAAGGTGCACGGCAATTATTACGGCACGCCGGTGAGCTCGGTGGCGGACGCTCTTAAAGCGGGCCGTATACCGGTGATGACCATAGACGTGAAAGGCGCCCGGTCTGTAAAGAAAGTGTTCCCGGCCGCGGTCACGGTTTTCCTGCTGCCGCCGGACCTCAAGACGCTGGTGCAGCGCCTGCGCGGCCGCGGCGAGGCCCCTGAGAACGTAGCGGTGCGCCTTGAAACGGCCAGGGCCGAGATCAAGGTGGCCGCCTGGTTCGACTACCTGGTGATAAACGACAGGCTTAAGGAAGCGGTGCTCGAAGTGGCTGCGATAGCCGACCTGGAAACCCGCCGGACCGGCCGCAACCTGGACAAGGTTAAGGATTTCGGCAGCCAGCTGAACGGGGCGAAAGGCAGACTCTGATCTATAGCGGTTTATCTGGAGGTTCATTATGACGACGCACAAAGTTGAGAACAGCGCTGAAATACTCGACCGTCTTATTTCCGACTACGGTCCTTCCAAGTACCAGGACATAGTCAGGGCCATGCAGTGGGCCCGCCACCTGCGCCGCCAGGAAGAGTTCCGCCAGATACCCATGGCCGAGCTCATCGAGCGCTCCCTGCTGGACGTCGTGAACAAGAAAGTGACGATGGCCGAAGTGGAGAAGTCCGTGAAGGACGACCAGGCCATCGAAGACAAGCTCATGGCCAAGCGCGTCCCGGGCAAAGATCCCGCCGACAGCCGGCCCGTCAGGCAGAAAGCCGCGAAATAATGAAGCGCGCTCTGGGTGCGGCCGCCAGGGATGTGGCGGCCTATATCCGTACGCTGGACGAGAACCTCGCCGAGCCCCCGCTGAACGCCGGGGCGGCGGTTCCCGCTGCGGCGGCACCCTTGCAGGCGCCCTCTCCGGCGCCTTTGCCGGCGCCCGCCGCGGCCGGAGCTGCCGAAGACATCGCGTTGCTCGCCGAAAAAGTGAAGAACTGCCGCCGCTGCGGGCTGGGCCTCGCCCGGCTCAACGCCGTTTTCGGCGTAGGCACTTACAAGGCCCGCGTGGTTTTCGTGGGCGAAGGCCCGGGCTTCCAGGAAGACCACGAGGGAGAACCCTTCGTGGGCCGTTCCGGCCAACTGCTGGACAAGATCCTCGAGACCGTGCTGGGGCTGAAGCGCTCCGACGTCTACATCGCCAATATCGTCAAGTGCCACCCGATGAAAAGCCCTGAAACCCCGGAGGCCCACGGCAACGACCGCCCGCCCACGCCCGAGGAGATCTCGGCGTGCCGGCCCTACCTCGACGAACAGCTGCGCTTCATTAAGCCGGCCTGCATAGTTACGCTCGGCTCGGTGGCCACCAAGGTGCTGCTGGGCATAGATAAAGGGATTTCCACGGTGCGCGGCCATTGGTACGATTATCCCGTGGAGCTCTTCGGCCCCGGGCACCCCATCAAAGTGCTGCCCACCTACCATCCCGCGGCCCTGCTGCGCAATCCCAACCTGAAGCGCGACACCTGGGAAGACATGAAGATG
>JAPLKJ010000181.1 GCA_026388125.1 Elusimicrobiota bacterium | reverse complement strand
GCCGCTTGCCGGTAGGGGCAAATGCGCGCTTACTTGCGTTAAGCCGCAGTCTACCTTGTCGAGCAACCGCAGAGCTGGGCGGTAACGTCGAGACTATCGAGGGAACGTCGAGCAGCGAACGTCGTTATAAGGTGCGGCCATGCGGCCCCACGAACCGGGCCGCAGCAGCGGCCGGGCGCCGCGACCGTAGGGCGCGGCGGTGGGGCGAACGGCCGCCAGTGCTGCCGGCGCATTCGCGGCGCAAGGCTGGACTGGCGGCCGCGCATGGCCGTTACCTGGTCGTTTAAGGCAGCCGGCCTGGTCTGCGCTGTTTGCGCAGATCTGGCCGGCCACCGCTTCGTGAAGAGCGGCCGCGGCAGTAGTGCTGCGTTTGCTGAAGGCAAAGGCAGCGCTACTGTCCGCAAGGCCGTTTCCTCGATGTGAAGCCTGCACGTCGACAAAGACCTGGGCGTATTGTGATGACTTTAAAGTTGTGTCGTTAAGGTGCGGCCATGCGGCCCCACGAACCGGGCCGCAGTAGCGGCCGGGCGCCGCGACCGTAGGGCGCGGCGGTGGGGCGAACGGCCGGCAAGGTAGACGGCGCCGGGCGCCGGCTACGCTGCCGGCAGCGCATGGCCGTTTACCTGGTCGTTTAAGGCAGCCGGCCTGGCCTGCGCTGTTTGCGCAGGTCTGGCCGGCCTCCTTATCGTGAAGAGCGGCCCGCGGCGCAGTGCCGGCTTTGCCGCCAGGCAAAGGCGGAGCTGCGGCCGCAAGGGCCGTTTCCGCAGATCATAATCTCGTGGAGCCCGTCGTAAAACGTGTGGTAGAATGACACGGGCGCGACGTGGAAACGCTGACCTGGCGCATTCTTGCGCGAATTTAAATAGCCATTTCGCCAGAAATGGCTATAAACGCGCTTAAAGGGCTTTTAGGGGTGAAGGGTCGTTTAGGCCGGGAAAGCGCCTCCAGGAGCCGCCGGCGCCGGTTGTACGGGGGCGTAAACTAGGGGAGCTCAGCGCCGTTTAGCGGATAACCTGATTATTCAGGCAGAGATTTAGAGGCGAGAACCCCGAAATGCCAGGGCGGCAGTTCGATCGGCGCGGCCTGCACCGGCTGAAACCCGCTTTCGCGCAGCAGTTCGAGCAAGGCCTCGGGCTTAGGTCTGATCTCCAACGCAGGTCCGCGCGGAGTCGCGGCGGAGTGAATCCAGTGGATCGCCCCGACCAGGCCACCCGGCCGAAGAATGCGCCACGCCTCCCTTATTATCTCAACAGGGCTCTCGTGATGGAGGATATTAAACAGCATAACGTAATCCACACACGCGTCAGGTAGGCCGGTTCCCGCGTCGATGAAATCCCGATGGAGGAATACGATATTGGCAAGTCCCGAAGCCGCGGCCCTGGCGCGCGCCAGGGCCATAGCTTCGTTGTCAACGTCGAAAGTGTGCAGTGTTCCGGAAATCCGTTGTGCTGCCGGCAGCGTGAACGTTCCGTAGCCGCAGCCAAACTCGGCCAGATCGCGGACTGAGCCGTTAATGGCCATGCGGTCCAGGACCAGGTCCACATTAAAAAGACTTTCCCAGAATGCGGCATCGGGCATGCCGCTGTCGCGGACCTTCATTAGGGATTGAAGTTGATGAAGGCGCTGCTGACTAGGACGACTACGGCTAATTTCAGGCAGGTTTCGCATAGCGCCTTTCTCCGCGCCCGCTTCCCGAAGAATTCCTTTTCCGCCTCAGCGTCCGGAGCTTTGCCGGGCGCGAAGCCCGCGAATAATACGCGCAGCCGGGGATTTAAGCCGAAAAATATCTGCCCCATGATCGCCATCATCCAGAAGATCGCCGCGAGTTTAAGCCCGATAGCCGTCCAGCCCACCAGATGCAATACCCGGAAGGATCCATGGAACAGGTAGTGGTTGAGCGGCATTCCCATGCCCGTAGCGAAGAGAATGGTTATGAACGCCATACACCAGGGCGCGTTGCCCTGGAGCGTTTCCTCTACGACCTTGTCCAGCTCGTAATGGAGTTTGGGACCATACTGCGCGCGGGTGGTGACCAGGTTGCGGTTATAGAACGGCGCGGCCGCGCAGCCGACCAGCGCGATATTATGGAACGCCAATAAAATTCCCTGGATAATCTGCTCGATCATAGAAATGCCTCCTGGTTGCTTATACAGCTCGGGGTCAGAACGTTACAACGCGGTCCGAATCCCTCACTAGTTCGTAAAGGTCTTTCATGCTGGACAACGGGCAGACCTCGCTCCCGGCCCTGTTACGGACCTTAAGGCATGTCCCGCAGGCGAGGAGCTTTCCGCCCTGCTGCAGGAATTCCTCGGCCTGTTCTTTTACTTTAAATCGCTCGTTAGCTGTCTCTACGGCGTCCACGCCGGGGCCCATAAAAAATACCGAGACCTCGTCGTTCTGCTTCCGCGCGAAGTTCCCGAGACGCAACGCGTTCCAAGCCGTTTCCGGTTCCGTTACAGAGATAACGATTGCTAATTTCATTTATTCCTCCTTGTTTGTCGGTGTTTCTCTTCGCGTCCTGCACGTGAGGCCAGCAGCCCCTGGCCTTTCATGCGGTCGAGAAGCACTGCGCGCATGGTTCTGCAGGCGTCGATAATCCGTGAATCCGCGATACTGTAGAAGATGGTGGTCCCGCTGCGCCGGGTCAGGACTACGCCCTGCTCCCGGAGCACGGCGAGGTGTTGGGATATGGTCGGCCGGCCGATGCCCACCGACTTTGTGATAGCAGACACATTCATTTCACCGCGGCCGAGCAGGTCGATGATTTGAAGGCGCGCCGCATGGGTAAAGATGCGGCACATGGCGGCGTGGGCCTGATAGATTGGTTCATTCATATGTTAGAACATTAGCACATATAAGGCGGAAAGGACAATGTGTATAATTTTTAAATGTTGTTTAGGCCAGGGAAAGCGCCTCCAGGAGCCGTCGGCGGTGGTTGTATGGGGGCGTAGACCTGGGGAGCTCAAGGCGCTGGTTTATGTTTTTTGTTTTTAGACCCAATGCCGGCGGGACGTTTGGAAGCTTTAAACGAAGGTGCTAAAAGAGCGTCATTCATGCCGGCTGGAAACTGTAGGCCGCCCTTGAACACACGCTTGATAGCTTCAAGCAGCTCAGATGTCGGCTGGTCTTTCGTCACATAGCCGCGCGCGCCGCTCCGGGCCATCTTAACCACGTATTCCTCACTGGAGTGGAGACTGAAAGCGAGGATCTTGGATTTTGGGACGAGCCGGTGCAGGAGGCTGGCGAGCTCCCATCCGTTCATGGAAGGCAGGTTAACGTCCAGAACGATAACATCAGGCGCCAGCTTCTTGATCTTGCGAAGGGCTTCCGGGGCATCGGATGCTACACCCACCACCGCAATCGAGTGGCTGGTTAGATAAGTATGCACACCTTCGCGCACAATCGGATGGTCGTCTACCAGAAAAACCCTAATTTTTATTTGTTCCATATCCCCTGTTATAATGGGTTAGGGCTTATGGTCAGCCGGCAGCACAAGCGGTTTATCTAAAACTTTGGCGATGGTTTCCATAAACCTATCAATATCCAAAGGCTTGCCTAAACATGCCGATACCGCTGAAAAGTCATGGGGATCAGCCTCGCCTAGGGAGCCGCTAACTATCAAGCTTTTGGCGCCGGGATTCTTTTGCGAGAATAGAAGTGTCAGCTCCGTACCGAGACCATCACCGAGCGCTAGATCTGTTACAAGCAACTCGTAATGGTTTGCCTTAATGAGAGTGGTGGCCGCAGCTACACTGTTGGAAAAGGTAACGACATAAGCCCGTCCGGAGAAGACACGGGCATAGATATTAAGCATCACCGGGTCATCATCAACAACAAGTATTTTAGGCTGCACAGCCCCATTATGCATATACTAGAACGCTAACAAAAATGGGGGGGGGGGTCAATGCTTTCGACGGGAAACGCGCCCTGGTGCGGTTCCTGTGCGAAATTCGGGCCTTTGGGTAAGATTATGCTACTTTGTTTTTTACCCGTCAGGAGCTATGCTTTTTTTCTGGCAAGTCGTTTGGCTTTCAGAAGGCCCTTGGCCGGGTTGAAGTCTACGTCCGGCCGGGGCGGTATCGGGGCCGCGTCTCCAGGAGCCGCCGACGGTGGTTTAATGGGGCAGTAAAAAAAGGATAGCCAAGCCCAAAACGATCCGGTAGACGGCGAAGGGCACAAAGCCACGCCGCCGTACCCACGACATAAACCAGGCGACTACCGCCCACGCGACAAAGAAAGACACCGTGAACCCGATGGCAAGCGTAAGCCACTGGTGGACACTCATGGTGAACGTGGACAGGGCCGCTTCGTCAGGGCCGGGCTTTAAGGTTTTGAGCAAATCATAGCCGGTCGCAACGAACATCGTGGGGATCGATACAAAGAAAGAGAACTCCAGCGCCGCGCTACGCGACAGACCGGCGGTCTGGCCGGAGGCGATGGTGGACATGGACCGGCTGGTGCCGGGAAACACGGCCGAGAGGATCTGGACCGCACCGACCCAAGCGGCCTGCGGCCAGTTCATCTGATTTATATCGGTAGTGCGCGGTTTAGTGAATAGCACGTCCGCCACCCACATGACCACGCCGCCGATCAATAGCGCTGAACCGATAACCTGGGGGCTTTCAAGATTGTGGCTGATCACTTTCTTTAACAGGAACGCCGGACCGGCCGTCACGAAGAAGGCAATGAGCGTCAGCGTCACCGGGTGATTTAAAACGTCGCGCTTTCCGGTGAGCGGATTCAGCGGGAACGTCCTGAGGAAATCCGCAATGCGTTTGCGGAAGTAGATCGGCAGGCAGAGAACCGCGCCGAGCTGGATTACAACGTCGAACATCTTCCAGTACGGATCGGTTAGCGGGATGTGAATGAAGGGCAGCGCTTTCACCAGGCGCAGGTGGGCCGTGGAACTGACGGGGAGAAACTCGGTTACGCCTTCGATGACGCCGAATAGAGAAGCGAGCAGGTAGTCGGTCACAAAGTCCTTCAACCCGGCTGAGGGGATGTTTCACCTATAAAGATTTTAAAACCAGCGAAGCCGCCAGGCAGAAACCGACCAGCAGCAGCGGCGGGATCTTCCACTTTTCCAGCAGGAAGAAGCCGGTCACGGCTATTGCCACATCGCCCTTCCCCAGAACCGCCGAAGTCCACACCGGGTCATAAAGCGCGGCGCCCAAGATACCCACCACAGCGGCGTTTATGCCCGCCAGCGCACCCTGGGCGGCCGGATGGCCCGCCAGCCATTTCCATAGCGGCACACCCGCGATAGCCGTAAGCATGCCAGGCAGGAAAACGAATAACAGCGCCGCCGCACCCCAGGCGGCCAACGAAGCCCCTGCCGGCGCCGCAGCCGCGCCCAGGTAAGCCGAGAGCGTGAACAGCGGCCCGGGCACGGCCTGCGCCGCACCATAACCCGCGAGGAAAACCCCGTCGGTCATCATGCCGGACGGCACCAGTGCGTCGCGCAGCAACGGCAGGACCACATGGCCGCCGCCGAAAACCAGCGCGCCCGAGCGATAAGAGATATCCACAAGTGACACCAGCCCGCCGGGCATGAAAGAGGCCAGAACAGGGAGCCCGGCCAGGAGTATGCCGAATACCGCGAAAGCGGCCCATGCCGCTTTGGGGCTGACAGCGGACAATTGGCTCCCCGAGGCCTGGCTGACGCCCCGGCAGAGCCGCACGCCGGCGGCTGCGCCCAGGAGGATAACGGCTATCTGGGCGAAAGCCCCGCCAAAAAGAAGCAAGAACACCAGCCCGGCTAAGGCGATACCGGTCCTGGCGCGGTCCGGGCAAAGACGCGCGGCCATTCCCCAGACCGCCTGCGCTACTACGGCGACGGCCACTAGTTTTAAGCCGTGCAGAGCGGCGTCCAGCAACGGCCCGTGCGCTTTAGGCGCTAGAACCGCGAAGGCGTAGAGCAGCAGCGCCGAAGGCAGCGTGAACCCGGCCCAGGATGAAAGCGCGCCAGGCCAGCCGGACCGCTGCAAGCCGACCAGGAAATTCACCTGGCTGCTGGCCGGCCCGGGCAGGAGCTGGCAGAGGGCCACCATGTGGGAATACTCCTCGTGGGTAAGCCAACCCTTCTCTTTTACATAGACCCGCTCGAAATAGCCGAGATGCGCAACGGGGCCGCCGAACGAAGTCAGCCCGAGGCGCAGCGAGGTGAAGAAGGTTTCCCGGAGCTTATTCATCGCGGCGCTCTTTTGCGGACTCCTCGCCACGGCAGCGGACCTGCGGTAAAAGGCAGGATGCAATTTCCAGAGGCAAAAGTTTTCGCCATATGTTTTTCCTCTTGGTCCAGCAGCGAATCGCGCAGCCGGTTGAAAACCGGGTTTACCAGGTTGTTAAGAAAAACGAACGCCGGGGATTTCTCTTTGAGGCGGTTCTTTAAATGCCGCAGGCAGCCTTTGCATTCCTTATTCGGGCCTTCAGTGGCCAAATAGTTTATGCCGTGCAGGCGGCCGAGCAGCTTCATTCCAAGCACCAACGGTTCCCTGAAAAACGGGAACCAGAGAGACCGTCCGTAACAGAGCCTGGCCAGGTACAACGTGCAGGACGAGCAGCCCTGGCCGCCGACTCCCGGACCGCCGGCCGCCGGATCATTCACAGCCGGGTCCGTTTGGCTTTCAGAAGCCCCTTAGCCGGTTTGAAGTTCACGTCCGGCCGGGCCGGGATCCAGATGATCTGGCCGGTCTTGGGGTGGCGGACCTTGTGGCCGGGGTGGACGACCTTAACGAAAGAGCCGAAGTTCCTGAAATAAACCCGCTCGTCTTTCCTGAGGCTGCCGGTGATCTTGGCGAGTATCGAATCTATGATCACGGCAGCATCAGGTACGGAAAGGAAGAACTCTTTGGCTATCGCCTGGGCGAGCTGGCCGTGATTCATTTACGCCTCTTGGTGGACTCGTGCGCGGCGATCCATTCCAGGATGGTCTTGGAGATCTTCCCCAGGTCGGTGGGGTTGTGCTTTATAACCGAGGCCGCGGTCTGGTCCCAGGTGAGGTCGGTCTTCTTCAGGAACTTGTCCACCGCCGCGGCCATGTCCGCTTTCATGACCGTATTACGCTTGGCCGCTTTAGCCAGGGCGACGGCTTCAACAATGACGGCTTCGATGACAACATCGAAGTCGTCTATAAACTTCTTCACCGCCGACGCCTGGGAGCGCATCTTCTTGGCTTTGGTGATGTAATCTTTGACGGTGGTGGTTTTAACGATTCCTGTTTTAGCGGCCATGGGTTGTCTCCGTTTCGGGGTGGGTCAGTTTGAAGATCATCAGGTCTTTGATAGCCTGGTTGAGGTTCTTCATCTCGTAGATCTTGAGGGCTTCCTCGTTGCCGCCGATGACCGGGACCATGACTTCCTTTAACTTCTCGGTCAGCCGGGCGGTGGCTATGGACTCGGCTTCGAGGCCGTAGAGTTTTACCTTGCCGTTCTTTTCCTCGACCAGGTACTTCTGGTTTTTGTAGTGGCGCGCGGTAACGTCGGACAGCCACTTCTTGTTTTTGGCTTCCATGTCGGCGCCGGCGCGGATGGGGTAGCGGGCCAGCATTATTTCCTCGGGCGTGAGCATGTCCGGGTTGATCAGGTCGTATGTCTTGGTGTTTTTAATCTTGTAGTGCCGTAGGTTGTTTATGAAGGCATCCCGGATAATCCAGCCGGAGGGGTCGTAGTCGACGATGCTGTAAAGGTAGAACGAACGCCTAAGATTTATCTTAGCGCCCGGAGCCGGCAGGCGCAGCAGCATGGGCCGGTCCGCCAGGACCTGGCCGGTCTTCACTTTCTTCAGGTCGTCCACGAAGTACTCGACGTTCATCACCGAGGGCTGGCCGCCCAGGGAGATGGCGGAGATGTTGTACTGCTTCTGGATATCGGTAAGATAGCCGAAGTGGCCGAGCTTCTCCGAGAAGGTAATGACGTTGGCGTTGACGCCGATCTTCTTGTTGGCCTCGTTCTCGTCCCGGAAGCCGATATCCTTGTAGGCCATGAGCTGGAAGTCTTTGACCATGGCGGTGATGTTCTCGGTGAGCTGCTTGTACTGGTCGGTGGCGGCCGAGAGCGAGTCCGACCGGGCGAGCGTGGACTTGACATACATGTACCAGTAGGTGCGGACCAGCTCGTGGAAGGGCTTCTCGCCGGAGCTGACGCGCTCCTTCATCTGCCAGACCAGGTTGCGCATGAGCCGGGACACGTTGACCGGGTAGGGGCTGGCGCCCTCGGGTTTGAAGTTGGTTATGAGCCAGTCTTTGTCCTGGTCGTGAATGAGGACGTCGTAATGGCGGATGCCGGCTTTCCGGAGGCGTTCCGAGAGTGATGGGGGCATAGATTTGAGTATATAACCAAATAAGCCTAAAAAACAACCTTTTTTAGGCTGAAACAGGCGAACAGCCTGTTTCAGGGGGTGTTTCCGGTGATGCAAATAGCGGCCTTGAAGTGCCCTAAACTAGGGTAGTTCAAGGGGGAGTTTCCCGACTGCTCCCCTCAATTTTTGCCGCTGCGCTGCCTAACCGCTTATTTCAGCCAGCTGTCTTCTCTTTTGTCGTCCAGAAGCCCTCGAAGATGTAGCCGACTTTAAAACCCAGAGCCGGCTTGAGCGTTCCGACTCCGCCGCCCACATTGTCCAGGTCGATATCGGTAAGCCTGTAATAAATATCAAAGGTCAGCCCCGTCGGAGTATCGGCGTACTCTTCGGTTGTGTAAAGCAGCCCTGCAGAAATAACCGGGGCGGCGTAGAACGTCGTATCAGACAAGCCAAGGTCGGCGAAGGCCGAGGCGGTAAGGCGCAAAGGCTTTCCCGGGACTTTCGGTGCTATGTATTCCATCCCGAGCATGAGGTCCCAAAGATAGAAGGTGTTACGCCCAGTTTTAGGGCTATCCACTTTTACGCTTTGGAACTGCAGGCCGCCGGTCTTCGAGAATTTCTCGTTGCCGACGGCTCTGAACCCGAAGCCCCAGGGCTTAACGCTCAGGGTATCGCCGCCGCCTGACAAAGTCAGGTCCTGGGACGTTGGAAGGATAAAATAATATTCGTTAGCGGAAACCCATTTATATACGGGCTTGGCTTCTGCAGCGCGCGCCTGGGCAAGCCCGGCCGACAGTAGGATAAACAACAGCAATGCGTATTTGTTCCCCATACTCCCCCGGCTGATCTATTTTACAATGAAGACTATTTTTAACTTACCGCCTGAGGCGGTTGCATGATACGGCCTGGTGCCGGCGTTGATATAATCCGCGAAGGCTTTTGCAGTGGCGGCCGCGGTCTGCCCGGCCTTCAGTACCGTTGGAATATTCCAGCCCCCGACGTGGTCAATTGTGCCGTCAGGGCGCATGTAGCGGAATATTGAAAGCCAGAGGTCGCAAGTTCCTTCTATCCCGGCTTCCGGTATGTGCCAGGTAGCAATGCCGGAGATCTCCGCGCGGCCGGGAATACCGCCGACAGTCACTTTGCCGGCGGTGACTTTAATTTTTTGGGTTTTGTCGTATGAGGCGGCGTCCAGGGTTGCGCCTTTTGCGAGTTCCACTTCTGGATTATATACCTTGGATTTCTTTTTCATATTATTAAAAGATGGCACTGGCTTACTTCTCTTTCAACCTTATATCCAGTTCCGATTGAAAACCCGCGACACTGCCCTGTTTAAGGCTTTGGAAGAACTTATTAAAGCTTACGGGGCTTAAAAAGCTGAATTTGTATTTGGTTGTTTTTTTCTCGTTTACGAGATATTCATTAACACGGTCAAAGTGTTTTATCGCGTCCTCATTCTTTTTTTTGTTTTCCTCTAATGGGTCTTTGAGTTCTTCGTCCCCTTTAACTTCGATAACCAATATCAAATCGCCCTTTTTAATAAAGAAGTCCGGGTTAAACTTGCCATGCTTTGGGTGTTCTGCTTTTCTCCATGAATAGTCTATCTCATAAAACCGAGTGGGCACAGATTTTATCCATGCATCATAAAACTTGCAGTTTTCAATGAGCATTTTGATAAAAGCACGTTCGTTTTCGGAGTCAGCGATTACAAGATTATGCGGGGTTTTAAAATCATTTCTGTTAGGAATATACTTTTTACGGAAAGCGCTATCTTCCTCTATGATTTCTTCAAAGAATTCGATTTGCTCATCTTTCAGTGACTCTTTTGTTTTATCGGTATAAAAGATACTTTTAAATGTTCTCATTTCAACAGCACTTACTGTTTCTGCTGGTAGATCTTTGGTCGAGATTTGCGTATAGCTTTTAGCCTTAAACGCATAACTAGCTGCAACAGAACTTTTTCTATTTAGATTCCCCAATGATTGTAAGCATTTCTGTTTTATACTATCCGTCGCCACTTTCATTTTCTTTTTATCTAAAGAGGCGCGGACAATACCTTCAAGCTTATCTATTGGAAATTTGTCTGTGTAATGTGTCCGCATCTTAATATCTGGATCGTCCGGGTCTTGGGCCTCTTCAAGCCTTCTATACATCTCTTCCGCAACTTCCAGCGCTGAATATGTTTTGCGAACAACCCTTGTTTTCCATTGATGTTGAATGTGGGTGCCTGCTTGCTCGAAGGTAACTTCGATATCTTCATCCTGGAAGTCGTCTGCGAAATCGATACAACCTTTTTTCAACATTTCATAAGGGCCGACTTTTTCGCGGATCTGGCGTGCAATTATCTCTAATGAGTAGTCGATATTATGCAGGTCGAAATGCAGTAATGACGCCGGGGCAATCCGTGATGTTAACTTTTTCTCTATTTCCAGTATTTCGTTTACAAGATGCCGGATTTTAGACGCCCAGGCAACATGGTTGAAAACAGTTACTTCCGGTTGGTCTCCTTTCCAATTCTCCGGGATCCTTAAACCACGCCCTAAGACCTGGGAAACCAGCAGTCTACTGTTAAACGCCCTTTCTTCGTGTGGGATTATTTGGAATACACGTTTTACATCCCAGCCTTCATTTAACATTGAAACAGAGACTATCCATTCAACCTTACTTTCTGGGGTATCAACATATGGCAGCTTCTCAGTGCCTTTTGAGTTGCTGTGCACTATGAGTACTTGCTCCTCGGCTATATCGCGCGAAACTCCGCCGTGATTTATTAAAAAATCTTTTAATTCCTCGGCAACGTCTTCGCACCGCTCGATCTTGGGCGTAATAATGATGGTTAAAGGACGTATATTTCTACGTTTTAATTTATTGGAGATATCTTTGTGCTTATTATAAATCAGCTGCCACTTATCGTCGGGGTCGCTGGTTCTTGGCATTTCAACTGCATAGTCCACTTTCTTTACGTACTTTTCTTCTATTGCCTTCTTTAATGAATACCGGAAGATCACATCAGGGAAGTATTCATCTTCTGTGTAACAAGTCCCAGAAACACCTATCACATACTTGAACCCATATTTAGGATCTAATAAAAACTCTTTCCATTTTTTAACGTGGGAGGATGATTCGTTTGCAATATGGTGAACTTCATCATTCAACACCAATGTTCTTTCCCCGTTTCCTTCAAGGCTTGTTCTTATAGATGAACCGACATGCTGTAGTATCGCATGATAATTCTCTACACAAATTGACCCTTTTGTTATGGTCTCGCTTGCGTTAATAATGCTTGGCGCCATTACCACAGAATCTTGCGGCAGAAGATCCCGGAGGTCTGCCCGCGAAGCTAATTCACGGAATTTTAAAATCAACCCGGTTTCGATTGTGGTTGAGGGGCATAATACAAGAACCCGGTCTGCGACACCCTTTGCCAGGAGTATTGCCGCAATACCGTAAAGGACATAGCTCTTACCTGTGCCAGTCGCTAAATCTAAAGACGCGGACAATTGATCTGGGAGTTGCAGGTGTTTTTGCATCCCCGTAAATGCGCCGTATCTGTTTTCTAGATTTGGATTTTCATCATAATTCTTTTGGGCAAGGTCGCGTAAATTTTTATACTCTCCGCCCAGTAAATAGCGAAGAGTTGTTTGTATTGCTTCCTTCTGATATTCTCGCCCCGCACACAACTCTTCCAGAAACGCCTCATATAGCGTTTCATCCCAAATAGCCCGGTCTACTGAAGCACTGACTTTTAATACTAGATCTTCGTTTTTAAAGCTTTGCTTGTCTGGGTTGACCATGCTATCCTCTTTTTTTGGTTTTAACTCGGTGTATTTTAGTATGCGTTGCTATTACGGGCAGTCCAATTTCTTTCCGTGTTAGAACCTGGGCTGATTCATTTCCATATATATCAATAAATGTGACCATTACCCTTTCGCCAATATCCTCGATTGGCATCCAGGCTTGCCAATCGTTTTCTTTAAGTTGTTGGGCATACTGGATATAATCCATATCAAAGACTTTCCCATTGTAATCGAAATCAACCATCAACATTGAAAAAGTCTCAAGCCCGCCTTTTGTGTCCTCCCCGCGCAGTCTAGCCTTACTCTCGAAACTCTTTATTTTTAAACACACCTCGTCTAAGAGCTGGTCCTTCCTTTTTGAAACGCTCAGCTTCCACTCTATAACTGGCGGTTGAATAAAATCGAACCCTACTGCATTAACTGTTTCGTTTACGGCGTTGAAGTCGCTTGGCTGTTTTAAAGCCGTGAATTCGCGACGGTGCAACTCATTTATAAACGAATAGGGGATTCTAAGTGCATAATAACGGACCCCTCCGAAATCAATGTAATCTTGTTGAAAAGCAAAAGCCCCTTTCTGCGCTATAATGAAAAATTTAGAACCTATTTTATTACCTAAAGACGCATGCAGCTGTTTAATGGTTTCTTCATCGATCTGCTTATTCGGGTTTGAGTGGTGGTCGAAGACTAAAACGCTTTGTCCTCGGCGCTTTCCATCTAAAGCTATCCCCCCAATTGTGTGGGGATCATCTTTACACTCAAAGAGTTGCAATGCAAAAAACCGCCAGTCCTCACGAGATAATTCTTTCAGTTTAGAGAAATCGTAAAGGCCGGCATTATACAGAGTATACGGTTTAGCGCTTACGTTGTTCCCCCTGTTCCCGATTTCGTTTTTAAGGCTTAACATCCGTTTTTGGATTGTGTAAATTGCAAGTTTGCCACAATCAATCCCGACCCAGTTCCTATTCATCTTCTCCGCTACGGCCAGGAATGTGCCGCTCCCCGCAAAACAGTCCATTACCAGATCGCCTTCCTTGGAAGAGGCCATCAGAACTCGCTCCATTATGCCTTCTGGTTTTTGTGTTGGATACCCAGTGTCATCAGCAGGGCTATGTGCATAAGTCCCGACAGCAGAGTCATTAAAATGTTTTGCCAATTCTTCCTTGCCAATCCATACACTCCATGCAGCCTGCGGTCGTTCTTTGTTTGCTACTTTTATGGCATCTTCTTTTGATAATTTAGGATCTCTGCAGACGTATGTTTTTAAATTGCCCATTCCGCCGCTGCTCTCCTGTCCGCGCGTGTAATACCACCCACGTGAATCTTTCGTTAAGGCGTTTGTGATTCGCTCAGAATATCCTAGCCGGGGTGGCGCTTTAAAATATGCCGTTTTGGATTTGTAACACAATATCGTCTCATGCGCCTTAGGAAAGAACTTCCCGGAGCCCATAAGCCCGCAAAGCCAGATTATTTCAGAAAACTCATAATTAGGGAGTAGTTCATCAAGGACAATTTTTATAGCATGAACTTTCTTGGAATCTAAATGAAGATATAAAGTCCCGTTTTCGCTTAAAAGCTCTTTGATTATTATTAAGCGCTTTCGTAAAAACTCAACGAATTCAGCGCCGGCGATTTTATCTTGATAGGCTTTCTGATCCTGACTACCGCGGAATTCTTGTTTTGTGGCAAAGGGAGGGTCGATATAAACCAATTTCACCCCAGGTGTACCGTCGGCACTTTTTAACTTCCCGGCCTTTTTTAACTCTAAAAGCCTTTTTAGAACCTGGAGATTTTCACCGAAAACCAACATGTTGTGCCAATTGACCCCGTTTTTTCCAAAAGTTCTGACCTCCTGCAACGGAACTGCCAAAGTGTTGGCAATAACATCTTCTTCGCGTTCCTTCCCTTCGTAAATTATCTCGCATTCTTTTTTCTCAGAGAAATTAAGCTTAGGAAAAAGTTCTTTAGCTAATTCAAAAGGTAATTCGTCACCACGCCGGATTTTATCAGCTATTACTTGACGGTTTTCTTCATTCATATTTTTAACCCCGTTAACATAATATCACAATTGGCTTTTGTGGAAATAAGCACTTTCTACCTAAATATTATACAGACCATCCCGACAGCGTACTGTCGGGATGATTTGAAGGGAATATTAAATATTCTTATTTTCACTTAAGAGTTCCGCGGCATTTTTTAGATCTTCGGGGAAGACGTCCACGTAAAACCTTAAGGTAGTCGCCACGTCGGAATGTCCCAGGTAACGCTGCACAAGTTTGGCGTTACCGGTACGTTTCATTAATTTAGTCGCGGCGGTGTGCCTGAGCGCGTGAGGCGTGAAGATGCCCTCGATCCCGGATTCTTTAATCCACTTCTTAAAATCACGCTGGGCCTGCCGGCAGCTCAGCCTGGCGCGCTCCCTGGAAACGAACAGCGGCGCTGCCGGCGCCAGGCTTTCGCCTTTGCGGCGCTTGAAGCGGAGGAATTGCGCTAAGCGCACCTGCAGGGCTTTGGGGAAATAGACCGTTTTTAGCCGGATCAACTTTTCGCCGTCGCGCGTCCAGCCTTTTACACGGACTTCTACTTTTTCGCGGGAGGCATCTTCGACATTGAGCCGGAGGGCTTCGCTTATGCGTAACCCGGTTACAAGCATAAGACGGTAGAGCATATGAGCGCGCTCGGCGTCTTTGCGCTTATCCAGGACGTTTAAAAATGTTTCTTCTTCTTCTAGGTCGAGGCACTTAATATTGGGGCTCATTTCTGCCCTGCAGGTTCTTCAACCTGTACCTCGATACATTTTTCTTCGCCGCCCAGCTTGGCCGACAACATCCAGTCGTAAAGCCCTTTTTCAATGGATACTTTTATCGGCCTGCCGTCGGCGGTTTTCTGCGCGTTTAATTCTTTAACGGCTTTCTCGAATATCTGTTTTCGTTTGCCTTTATGGCCGTGCCAGCCTGCAGCCGGCAGGGAAAGCTCTTTTATAAGGTCCGTCAGGGTCTTATTGTATTCATTACCGTCCAGCCCGATAAGGATCGGTTCGATGAACAGCCTTATCAAAAAAGCCAGCTCGCCGTGTATGTGCGCCAGTTCTTTAGGCCGGCTTACCGCATGGCGCTCCAGGAGCTGGACGCTCAGGGGCGTTGAGAATTTAACTTTAAGGACGGTTTCAGGCTGGCCGCGCTTCTTGCCTTCGGCCAACTCGACGTCCCCGAGCAAACTAAAGCCGTAGCCATTTATGTTTTTCAACTTCATTGCGGACAGGTCCACGTAATACGGCATAGTCTTAAGATCGTAGACCATGCTTGTGAGCCAGGTTAAGCCCTGCCCGCTGAAAGACTTCCAGTCTAAAGCTTTAGCCAGGTCACGGATTGAGACGTAGCAGAAGCAGGTGACGGCGCCGGATGGATATTTATTGCGTTGGCAGCCCTGCTGAACCCAAAGGCTTTCGATTGCGGCCAAGACCTTAGCGTGTTCTGCTGTTAAAATACCGCGCTCCCGGTCGCCAGGCTTAATGCGGCCACGCCACAGCGGGACCACGGAAACGTCGCCATCGAGCGTCCGGAACTTCGCCATAACCTTATCGGATTTGGCTTTATTAGTGGAAAGCGTGAAGAATGATGAGCTGATAAACGTAGCCCAGGGAATAATCTCTTTGCCGTAAGGCACAGTCATTACTCCCTGGTCGACTTCGCCTTCTTCTTTAACCGGCCGGAAATTTGAAAAAAGCGTCAACTGCGTGTCTTCAAAATAGGTTTTAAGCTTTTCCTGCGCGGCCGGAGGAAGATCCTGTTTCTCTTTGCCCCCCCCTGCTTGATCCATGCGCTTCTTTAACAGGGTGGTCAGATATTTAGCCGGGTTCTGGACCTGGCCGGTTCGTATCTGGTGCTTCAATTCCCCGAACTCTTCGGCCATTACGTGCTCCCCCAGTTCCCTTAAAGCCTTTTCAAAGAAAGGGCGGCTTTTATGGTCCTTGGTGAGCTCAAGTATTTCGTCTATTAAGTACGAGGTCATACGGCTTCCTTGCGATAGTTATCAACAGGGTTTTGCGAAAAATCGTTAACGAATTCTAACCGTTATATTCTTACCGATTCTAGAGCCCTCATTCTCATAGAGAGCCTTGTCACCGCTATATCATGCCTTTGTCACCCCTGTATCACGGCTATAAGGCAGTCTGTCACCCCTATATCCTAGCTTTTAGGCCCGTATTTTATGGCCTGCCAAGGATTGTTGATAACTTTCCTTGCACCTTCCCTGGGCCTAACTTAAACGCGCCCGTCTTCTGCCCGGATTGCGGCCAGCGCTTCAACAAGATCGGTTGAAAGCGGCGCGGTCCGGAGCGCCAATTTTACAGCCTGGGAAATAGAGATCCTTTGGCCGTTCGCTTCCATAAAAGAACGGAGGCCATCAAGCTTCGCTATATCGGTTTTAAAAAGCGATATGCTCAGCTTCTTGCACTTCCGATCATCCCCCACCGGCAAAGCCGCGGGCGCCGCGGTGTGGGTCTTAGATTCGCGCTTGTTCATCTGGTCCAGGGACCGGGCAAGCCGGGCCTGCAATGTGTTTTGTTTGGTCATACTTTCCTACTTTATTACTCTGTTACTATTTCCAGCGCTGCCTTAAACAATTCCTCGCGAGCTGCCAGGTCCAGCGCCTGCCAGCCGAGTAAAGCCGCGTGTTGATAGCACTGCCTGCGCGAGATTGTGGTTGAAAGCGCTTTAACGCCTATTCGTTTTGCCAGGTCCGGAAGTTCGCGGGACAAAACCGTGTTTGCGAGAACACCATTGAATAGTATTTTTAACCTCGCTTTCTTAGGCAGGTGCGGCCGGATCGCTTCCGCGGTGTCGCGGGTGGTCCAGATATCCGCAGGGGATGGCGAACAGACCAGGACAGCCACGGAACAAGAGGCGAGCGCTGAGGTCAGCGTGTCCAGGCGCGGCGGGGTGTCGATGAAAACCGCGTCGTATTTAGAGGTATGGTCATAAAGTGCTACTTTCTTACTTTCGCACTCTTTAATCCACTGCGTGGCGGTTCCCTGGGGGTCGCGGTCGAGGACCGCGACTTTCTTGCCGGCTTCTGCCAGCGCGTGAGCAAGCAGCACAGTGAGTGTTGTTTTACCCGTGCCGCCTTTACCATTACAGAGTAGTATATTCATACTTTCCTACTATACCACATTCCTAATCCCGGTTCTACGTAAACATGCCGCCCTGCAGGCAATGAGCTGCGGGCAGGGCTTGCCGGCGCTAGCCGGCAAGCAGGGACTCCATCCATTCGAAGAATCTTCTGGTGATCTTCGCCAGCTCCAGGGCTTCCGCTTCTGTTATCTCCCGGTCCTCGTAGGCCGCAAGGTATTTATAATCGAGTATTTTTGAAAGCGTCTTGGCTTTCGGGGCGGCGTCTTTGTCTTTTACATGCTGGATCAGGAGAAAGGTAATGTCATGATGCGAGTCGCCGGCGGAGCGGATGCCGGCGTTGTAGACCAGGAGCGCGTCGGCCGAAGAGATGGCGCTATGCACGGCGTTAAGCCCGGCCGCGTTCCATTCCCGGACCCGCAGGGAGGCTTCCATGGAGTTTAAAAACTCCTTGGCCTTTTTACGGTAAGTGGTGTAATGGTCGCGCGAGACGTCCCGGGTTTTATGTTTCTTGGGTGTCATTGTAAAAGCTCCTTAATGTCTTTGCCGTATATGCTCTGGCCCTCTTCCAATATCCGGAGGATCAGCGGAAGCTTCTTTTTGAGCTTGGCCCGGATCTCCGCCAGCGGCTGAATATACGGCGAGAGGGGGATACTAAACTTCTTGTAAACCAACGTCCGCAGATCCTGGATGCGCTGTTCTAGCTCCCCGGCGCTTGCAGCGTCGGAAGTGACGACAAGTAAATCCATGTCGCTGTCGAGGCGTTCCCGGCCCGTAGCCATGCTGCCGAACACAGCAGCGGATAGAAGTTTCTTATTCTCCGGATAGGCGGCCAGGAATCCTTTAATTGTTTTAAGCACCTGGCCAGGCAAAGCAGCTTCCGTCTCGAAAAGCGGGGCAAAGACGTGCTCGACCAGATAATTATCGGAATTTATTTTATAAAGGTGGACGTTGGAGACGCGCCGGAAAAGCGCGAGGCCCCGGGCATCGAGCTGCTTGAGCGCCTGGTGGCAGGCCGGCGCGCTAAGGCCCGTCTGCCGGGAGATCTCCCGGCCGCTCCATTCGGAGCGGCTTTTCCAGAGGAAGCGCAGGACCAGCGCCTGGGATTTCTGGTTGAGTACGGAAAGAGCTGATAGCTTTGGCGTCATATTGTTAACCTACATTAACAGGTGTAATAAATATCTTACAGTCAGCATATCAAACCCGGGCGTAAAGCGTCAAGAGGCAGGCGGGGGGGCGCCAGGCTTCGGGGGGATAAAGTGGTATATTCCTACTTTCCTACTATCCGTAATAAAAGGCAAATGCCCCCGCCCTACCCTCCCCCAGGGCGCTTGATATGTATAGGCCAGTGTCGCAAAAGTAATACTTTTGCGTCACTGGACGAAGGAAAGAGAAAACCTTACGACGAGAGGGGGGGAAGGCGGCTTGGACTTTTGCGACACTCAGAGAGGACTGTATTAAACTCGACAAACAAGTCTTAACAGGCCGAGCAACGCGCCCGCGCCTATCAGCCAGGTGGAATTGATCTTGTAGCGGATGAGCAGAAGGAAAGAAACAACTATGACCACGATATCGAGCGGGGTGTTTAAGGACGCCTTACCGAATTGCCACATAACGCCGGCTATAAGCGCGATCGAGGCGACATTAACCCCGTCCAACAGACTGCCCAGCCAGGCCGACTTGCGCAGCTTGGGGATAAGCGGGTTGGTTACAGCGACAAAAATAAAGGACGGCAGGAATATGCCCAATGTCGCCAGCAAACCGCCTTTTACGCCGCCGAGAAGATAGCCTATGAAAGTGGCGGTTGTGAGCACGGGACCGGGCGTAACCTGGCCTATAGCTATGGCGTCGAGCAATTGCTTGTCGGTAAGCCAGCCGAGCTTGACCACGAAATCGGCGTGCAGGAAAGCCAGCAGGACATAGCCGCTGCCATAAAGGATGGAACCGATCTTAAGAAAATACAACAGCATCACCGGCAGGCTGAACGCCTGCGCGCCGATGGCCGGCAGGCTTACGCCTGAGAACGGCAAAGCGGCCACGGACAAAAAGTGCGGTTTAAGACGCCGGTAATTCTGCAATAGCATAACCGCCAACCCGCAGCCGAAAAGCAAGGCTGTTTCGCTGACGCCGAGGAATAACAACACAAGGACCGAAATACCGGCTGCGGCGGTAAGCGGTCCTTTGACCGACTTGCGGCCCAGTTCCCAGAGCGCCTGCGCTATGACGGCGAGGATAACAGGTTTTACGCCATATAGCAGCCAGCTTGCCTGCGGCGTATAACCAAAATGCACATACGCCCATGCCAGGGCCAGCACGATGAACATAGCCGGAAGAATAAGACAAGCGCCCCCGACTATTAACCCCGGCCAACCTGCACGGATGAAACCGACGTGAATCGCCATTTCCGTAGCATTGGGGCCGGGGATAAGCTGTGTGGCGCCAAGCAGGTCGAGGAACCGCTGATCGTCCAGCCACTTACGGCGCTTGACTATCTCGAAATGCATCATGGAAATGAGCGCCGCCGGGCCGCCGAAACCGGTGAAGCCCAGCTTGAGGAACAGCCCGGCCACTTCTTTGAGCCTGGTTGATAAAGACGTTTTTTCTATCTCGACGGAGTCTAGCGTCATGGTTCGCTCTCAGATTATTTGCCATCCCGCTTTCTTTCCATCAGCAGGGTAAAAGCCGCCGGCATGAAGTAGAAGGTCAGGTACATGGAGAACAGCAGCCCGCCGATGACGGCTATGGCCATGGGCTTGAGCAGTTCGGTGCCCTCGCCCAGCCCTAGGGCCAGCGGCACCAGGCCCATGATGCCCACGCAGAAAGTCATCAGTATCGGCCGCAGCCTGAGCGACGCGCCTTCCATTACGGCTTTTTTGAGCGGCAGGCCTTTCTCCATGAGTTCCTGTATAAAGGTGAGCAGCATGACGCCGTGCAGTATCTCTATGCCGGAAAGTATCAGTATGCCTATTATGACCGTGACGCCCAGCGCGGAGCCGGTCAGGAGCAGCGCGACGGTGATGCCGATGAGCGACAGCGGGATGCGCGCGAGTATCAGCGCGGGCCAGGCGAAAGACTCGAACTGGATGGCGAGGATGACGTAGGCGAAGAACAGCGCCAGCAGCAGCACTGCGGCCAGGGCCTTGAAGTTATCCGCCATCATCTTTGCCTGGCCGCCGGCCTTGACGTAAACGCCGGGCGGAAAAGGCATAGCGGCGACTTTTTTATAGACCAGGTCCGTGGTTTTGCCCACGTCCGCGCCAACCACGGAGGCGGTTACTTTTATCAGGCGCATCTGGTCTTTACGCTGTATCTCCACAGGGCCGATGCTGTAAACCAGTTTTCCGAGGTCGCGCAGGTAAATAGGCAGGTTGCGCGGCGACAGCATGGGCATATTGGCTATGTCCTCTTTGCCGCCGATAGCGGCTTCGTCCACCACGAGGCGGACGGGGTAATAGTAACCGCCGTCTTTATAATTGGTGGTTATCTTGCCGTCCACATAGGTTTTTACAAGGTCGGCCGCCTGCGCGGCGCTGAAGCCCAGGTCGGCCGCTTTGGCCCTGTTGAGGATGAGCTGATACTCGGGCTTGCTTACGTCTATGGAGACGTCCAGGGCGGTGAGCCCTTTAACGTCCTTTATCCCGGCGGAGGTCTTTAAGGCCAGGGCGTACAGATCGTTTATGTCCATGGTCTTGGGGGCGTAGATCTCGACTTCTACGTCGTAATCGCCGGTCTGCATTATGCCTTTCATCTTGGTGTGGAAGACTTTGACCTTGGCGCCGGGGTACTGCGCGCTCTTCTGAATTTCCTCGCCGTATTTTTCCAGGTAAGCCACGGTGCCGATGTCGCGTTCGCCTTTGGGGACCAGTTGGAGGTCCACCTCGCCTTCGTTGGCGAGTTCGTAGGTGACTAGGCCCCAGGCGCGGCCGCCCGCTATTGAGAACCAGGTGGACATAAAAGGCAGGTCTTTAACTTTTTTTTCGATGTTGGAAAGCGCTTTTTCGGTTTCCTGCATGGAGCTGCCGCTGGGCATTTTAACTTTGACGGTGATCTGGCCGTCGTCCGCCTGGGGCAGGAACTCGCGGCCCACCGACATAAAAGAGAACAAGCCCAGCGCGAAGAATAGGGCGGTCAGCGCCATTACGCCTTTGCGCCTTTCCAGCGCCCATAAGAGCGTGGCCCGGTATTTTTCTTTGAGCCGCTCAAGCAGTTCTTCGCCGAAAGGCTTGGCGCCGGCATGGGCCTGCTCATGGAAGAGTTTTACCAGCAGCGGGGTGATGGTTATTGAAACCACGCGGGAGGAGAACACGGCGATGGACACGATTATAACCAGCTCGCGGAAAAGCAGCGTGGCTAAACCCGGCACCAGCAGGAACGGCAGGAAGAGCGCGACGAAGGTAAGCACCGCGAATAATAACGCCTGCGAGACCTCGTTGGTGGCCTGCGTTATGAGCGCCTGAGGGGCCTGCCTGGCGGCGCGGCCTTCTATTTCATCCTCCTGGTGGCGGGTGATATTTTCGAGCACTATCACGGAGTCGTCGAGGATGATGGTGATGGCGAGGATGAGTCCGCCCAGGGAGAAGATATTGAAGGAAAACCCGGAAAGCTTCATGCAGAAGAAGGTGATAAGCATGGACACCGGCATGGACAGCGCTATGACCAGGGTGCGCTTCCAGGTGCCGAGGAAGAACCAGGTGACCAGCACGACGAGCAGCATGGCTATGAGCGCGGCATCGCGCACGCCTTTATTGGCGGCCCGTATGTACGCGCCCTGCGTGTAGATCTCGGAGATCTTCACGCCCGGCGGCAGGAGGGGCTGTATTTCCTTTATCCGCCCGCGGATGGCGGCTTCTACGTCGAGGGTGTTGGCGGCCACCTGTTTAAAGATGGAAAGCTTCACGCCTTCTTTGGAATTGAGCTTTGTCTTGATGCGCTGGATGTCGCCGGTGTCTTTGACTTCCGCGATATCTTTGACGTACACGGTCTTGCCGTATTTGTCGGAGGAAACCACGGTGTTCTTTATTTCTTCGGTGTTGAGGAATTCGGCCTTGGTGCGCACCAGGAATTCTTTGCGGCCCGTGGTGACGCGGCCGCCGGAGAGCTCGATATTCTCGTCTTTGAGGCGGCGCGCGAGCAGGTCCGCGTTGACGCCCTTGGCCTGCATTCTATAGGGATCGGCTAGCACGCGGATCTCGCGCTTCATGCCGCCGCTCACGTCAGTGCCGGCGGTGCCGGGCACGGACACGAAGAGCAGGTTCAGGTAATTCTCGGTCCAGGTGCGCAGCTTTACCGGGTCCCAGCCGCCGGAAGTGACCAGCAGGTCCATGACGGGAAGCTGCGAAGGGTCGGCCTTTATTATGGTGGGCTCGTCGGCGTCTTTTGGCAGGTTCTTGCGCACGATGCCCATCTTGGCCATTACGTCCTGATAGGCCACGTCCCGGTCGGCATTGTAATCGAAATAGACCAGCAGTTCATAAAACCCGTCCATGCAGGTGGTGGTGATATAGTCCAGGTTGTCCACGGTGGAGATCTTCGGTTCCACCACGTCGGCTATCTGGTTCTCTATATCCTCGGGCGTGGCCCCGCGCCAGGCGATATTGACCTTGACCAGCGGATAGACCACGGTGGGCAGGAGGTTCACCGGCAGGGTGACGAGCGAGATAATGCCGAGCACATAGACCGACAGCATCAGCACCATTACCGCCACCGGCCGTTTAAGGGAAAGCTCGGTTATTTTCATTTGTTTTTGCCTTCCGGTATCTTGTCCGCACCGGCAATTTTAACCTGTACGCCGTCCTTGAGGTTTTCCTGACCCGCCACGGCCACAGCCTGGCCGAATTTGAGGCCCTTGGTTATCTCGATTTTCTCATTGGCTTCTATGCCGGTCTCCACTTTGGTCATTACCGCTTTGGAATCTTCGATTACGAATACGATCCTTGAACCGTCCGGCTTGACTACCAGGGCGTCCTGCGGCAGTACGACGGCGTTGCGGCTGGCGGCGACGGCCAGTTCTATTTCGGCGGCCATGCCGGGACGCAGCCTGGGTCCTTGCGGCAGCTTGATCTCGATATCGGCGGTGCGCGACTCCGCGTTGATACCGGGCGAGACCAGCGAGATCTGCCCCGGGAAATTCCCGCCGGCGCCGTCTATCTTCACTTTCACGCTTTGCCCTTTGGAGAGCTGGCCGGAGTATTTCTCGGATACCGCCGTCTTCACCACCAGGCGGTTCAGGTCGGCCACGGCCAGCAGGTTCTGGCGCGCGGCCACGTTCTCGCCTATGTCTATCTTGCGCAGGATCACCACGCCGTCAACGGGGCTGACCACGGGGAAAGGCTTGTAAAGTTTTTTAGCCGCCTCGTAGCGCTCGGACGCCGCTTTCAGGGCGGCCTCGGAGTCGGCCGCACCGGCCGCGGCTGCTTTCTTTGCCTCGTCGTATTCAGCCTTCGACTGGCCCAGCAGGTTCTGCTGTTCGAGCGGCATTATCAGCACCAGCACATCGCCTTTAGCCACAGCTTCGCCTTCCTCTTTGTTTATGGCCATTACCGCGCCGTCGGCCGGCGAGATAAGCCAGGCGCGGGCTTTGGACTCCACCGTGCCGGACAAGGTTATAGAAGCGGTTATGGCCGCGGGGGCGAGGGTTACGGTCTTAACGCCCGGGATCTTCGGGGCGGGCGCTTCTTTTTTTCCGCAGCCGAAAGCGAACAGCGACAATGCCAGAACCGGAATAATTACTATTTTCATTTTAAAATCTCTCCCTTAACAGCTTCGGGCCAGATGGCTTTTACTTCGGCGGCGTTTATGAGGTAATCGAAAATGACGTTAGCGTAAGACATATACGCGTTGCTCCATAGGTTCTGGGCGTCCAGCAGGTCCAGCACGCTGATCTTGCCGGCGGAATAACGCAGCTCGGAGGCCGTAAGCGTTTCTTTGGCGAGTTCCAGGGTTTTAGCCGAGGTGGTCACGCGCTCTTTTTTATCCAGCGCGGTGGAGACCGCCGCCGCGTAACGGGAGTAAAGCGACAGGCGGGCCTTACGCTCGGTTTCTTTGGCCTGCGTATAGCGCGCCCCGGCCCGGTCCGTCTGCGCCGATACCGCGCCGCCGTAGTAAATGGGCAGCGCCAGGAATACCCCGGCGTAGCTGTTGGCGTTGCCGGGGAAGAATTCTTTATCCTCCATGAAATAGGTGCCCTTTAGATATACTGCCGGATAATGGGCGGCCTGGGCGGTCTTGATTTCAAGGCCGCTCCTCTCTACGTTGCGGGCTGCATAGAGCATTTCCGGGTTTGAGGCCAGCACCGCGGCGGGTATGGTTTTCTCGAAAGCGGCGCCTTCGTTTATCTGCGGCATGGCGATAAACGCCAAGACCGGCTCTTCCACGCCCATGGCCTGACCGAGGGCCAGCGCTTTAACGTAAACCTGGTTCCCGGCGTTAGCGACCGCATCGCGCTGGGCAGACTCGTTGGTCTGGATCTTGAGCACGTCCACTACGCTGGTGCGGCCGCCGTTATAAAGCAGCTGGGCGGCCACCCGCTGCTGAGAAAGCTTTTCAAGCACGCTTTTTTGTATTTCAAGTGTCTGCGCGGCACGCAGCTGCTCGTAATAGGCCTTGGTCACGCTGAAAGCCAGGTCCCTTTCCGTAAGCGACAGCCGCTGTTTTTGCGCTTCCACAGAAACCTTGGAGGAACGCAGCTGCGACACATACTTGCCGCCGGAGAAAAGCAGCTGCTTAACGGTTATATCCGAGTAATAGTCGTTCAGCGAAGTCCCGAAAATAACTTTTTTATTGGGCAGTTGCTGGTCGTAACGCTGATAGCTTAAGGTCGCGTCCAGCTGCGGCAGCAGCGCGCCTCTTGAAACGACATAGCCCGCCTGGTTTTCGACCAGCGCGGCTTTCTCCCGCAACAGGTCGGGGTTCTTTCCTGCGGCCATGGAGAGGCATTCTTCCAAGGAATACCCCGCTGCAACAGCAAGGGATGGCAGAGCCAGGATTGCGCACAACAGGAAAGATGCTTTTGTGTTTTTCATTTTAATTCGTAACCGGAGCGACTGGTCCCGGCTGCTTGTTATCTCTTCTTCCTCGGATGCTTGGCCGGTTTCTTCTTGGCAGGCTGGCCGGGGGGGGTCCGCTCTCCGGAGCGGCAGCAATGGTCATCGTCATCTCCATGACTCCCGCAACCGCAGCCTTTGCTGGTTAGCTTCACCATGCCGCCGGTTATCTGGATGGTTTTGCCGCTCACGAGCGCGACGGCTATCTTTTGACGCGCTGAGTTTATGATGTTGCCGAAGGTTTGGCGCGAGACGCCCATTTTTTTGGCGGCGTTCTCCTGGTACATACCTTTAGCGTCGGCCAGGCGGAGCGCTTCGAATTCGTCAAGTTTCAGGCGGATCTCGTCTTTGCCCTGAGAGGTTTTACCGTCCGGGCTGAAGCAGGCGCAGGCAGGCTTGGCGTGGACTTTACGGCATTTTCTGGATTCGCACATAAGTGCCTCCTTAAAGGCTATTGGCATATGCCAATACGATATTGTAGGCATTATTGTAAGTTTTTGCAAGGCCGCGGTTGTTGGCGCGGGCCTTGCCGACGAAGGCGGCAAGGGGGGCGCGCGGCCGCGCAGGGGTGGGGCAGGGCTGTTGCGGCCCTGAGAGCCCCACGAACCGGCCCGCCTATGGCGGGCGGGCGCCGCGACCGAAGGGCGCGGCGGTGGGGCGTTCAGGCGTGGCCTGGCCGGCTGCCGGCAGGGCCATGCCTGCGAAGGGCCGCGTAAGGAACTCCACTTACATCAGGAACTCCGCTCGCAAGTAAGCGCGCATTTGCCCCGGACGGCAAGTTAACATAACGATGTTATGTATAACCCAAGCCCGCCCGCCTCCTTAAAGTTTATCAGGAACGGAGCGGGCGCAGGGCGAGCAATACGCCGGGGAAAGGGCAACTTACGATAATGCAAGCATTATCGTAA
>JAPLKJ010000281.1 GCA_026388125.1 Elusimicrobiota bacterium | reverse complement strand
GGATCAGCGCCGGGAACAGCACAATGTGGGTCAGGATGCTGAGGAAAAAGAAAGTTTTTTTCAGCGGATAAGGGCCGTTGTTCATGTCGAAATGCGTGCGTAGCGACCAGTACTTGGAAAGCTTTAAAAAGAACAGCTGCGCTTCCCTGCCGGGATTGTTGCGTATGAACTCCCTGCCCAGGCGCTGCGCTATGTCCGCTTTTTGCTTCAGGCTCAGCGAAGGGTCGCGCTCCCAGCTTCCGTAAGGGGTGCTGATATAGTCGAAATCCGCGCCGCCCTTGGCGTACGGGTTGTGGCCCAGGAACAGCGAGCCGCCCTCGTGCGCCGTGATCAGCACGAAGCCCTTATGCACCCGGTAGTTCCGGGCGGTCCAGGGGGCTATGGCGAGGAAAGTGCAGGCGGTGAAGGTCAGGAGCGTCCTGGCCGCGGTCTTTTTTTCAGCCCTGAGATACAGCCACAGGAGGATGGCCGGCAGGGAGATCAGGTACACCCCTTTGGTAAGGCAGGCCAGCCCGAAAAGCAACCCGGCCAACGCCGCCGGCTTTTTTACCAGGAGCAGGTAGATCACCAGGGACAGCAGGAAAATGCCGAGGGTCTCGGCCATAAGAACGCCGGCGTACAAGGCCATGTCCGTGTAAAAACAGGAGACGGCCAGCGCTATCACGGCCGGCGCGCGGCCGAAAATTTCTTTCGTAATGAGGTATATTAAAAAACAGGTCAGGACGGAGACCGCGGCCTGGGCGAAATAAACGGCCAGCAAGCCGCCGCCGGTGAGATAGGAGACGGCCGCCATGAACAAGGGGTAGACCGGGGGCCAGTCCATGGAGTAAGTGCCTTTGTTGAGGATCTCCAGGCGCCCCTGGTCGTAGAACGCCATATCGTTCCAGGGGGCAACGCCGGCCGCCGCCCAAACGTAAAGGAGCCTGAACAGCAGCCCGGCGGACAATAACAACAGCAGGTAATTCCTTTCCTGTCTTATCCACGCTGTTAGCCGGTCTGTGCGCATGCCTGGTCTTCTCCCCGCCCCGTCCGGGGCGTTAAAATGATAACTAATTATACTTCTTTAGCCGTGCCTTACCGCGGCCAATCCGGGAAAACGGCGCCGGCGGGTCCGGCGAGCAGGCAAACGTGGGTGCAGGGCGGGCTGTTCTTGGCCAAGTGCAGCGCGGCGGCCAGTTCCTTTAAGGCGGCCGGTGGCGGGCCGCCTGAAAAACCGGCGGGATCGAGCGCGAGAATTACACCGCCGTACTTATAACCGGTCTTTTTTCTTGAACTGTTCACCTGGCGTATCTTCTTGTCGTATTTCAGGCGGAGGTACTCTACGGCCGCCGCCGGCGGCCTTCCCGGAGCGGACGGGCCGCCGGCCAGGTACGCCAGCGGGCCGGCCGCGCGCCCGGCCCTGAGGCAGCGCACTTCGAAAACATAAACGCCGCTCCCGCGCTTCCCTGAAATATCCGCGCCGGTACCGCGGCTTTGCCGGAGCAGGGTAAGCCCGAAAAACCCTTCGCTGGCCAGGAACAGGACCGCCCGCAGTTCGGCCAGCGCGGACCAGAACCGCTCCGGTGCCAGATCGTTCGGATTGAACCCGGTAACGAACAGCGCTTCGCCGTCCGCACAGCCCAGCGCCGCGGCGCCGGCCGCCAGCAGGCGCCCGATATTCCCGATAAAAGCCGGGGGATCATTTTTTAGCGCGGTCCGCAGGCCGGAAGGAGTTCTTAGCCGGGCGGCCCGGGAAAAATAGCCTTTGACCGCCACCGGCAGCCCGGAGGAGGCGATAAACTCCAGCAGCTCTTTTTTAGTCATAAAAAAACCGCCGTTCCGGCGGCTGTCTGAACGCGGCCGCGGCCGCTATTTATAGCCCGCCAGGGCGGCTTTGTACACGGTCCACAGGTTGGCCAGCGGATGTGTGGGCTGGCCGTAGGGGCTGCCGGGCAGCGAAGCCCAGATGGTGTTGAGCTTGGCTACCGCTTTGGAGAAGTTAGCGTAAACGGCAGAATTCGCCACGTTGTTGTAAGCCCCGGCCCGGCGGATGAGTTCCAGCGCGGCTTTTTCCTGGTTCGGAGGGGTGAAATCGGGCAGGCCCAGGTCCTGGGCCAGCGGGTCCCAGGTCTTTGACAGGAACTGGTAGCGCCCGGCAGCGGTGGAGCACAGGCCGCCGGAGCAGATGCGCTTGCGCGGGTGGTCGGCGTAGCTTTTGAAGGTGACGAAAGTAAACAGAAAGTTGTAATGCTCGTTCGTGCCCTCGGCGTAAGCCAGCGTGTCAAGGAAAGCCCTGACATTTACAGGCAGCTCCCACAGGCCGCCGGCCGAAGTTGAGGAAATGTGCGGCAGATAGACGTAGCCGCGGGTGAAAGCGCAGCCCGGCAGCGGCGTTTCCAGGTCGGCGATGACGTGCTGCCCCTCAAAAACGGGGGCGGCGCGCAGTTTGTAAAGGGTGTCCGCTTCCAGCCGGCACCGGCTGTTGCCGTCGGTCAGCGTTTCGGAACCGGCCTCGCTGGTTTTCAGGTAGGTGGGCGTTTTGCGGGTATGAAGGAACTCCCCGTCCGGGCCGGCTTTGTTCTCGGGAGACCAGTTAAAGCCGGGTTCGTTGTTGGCGGGGGGAAGATATTGCTCGGCCTCGGCCGTGCGCAGCGGCGCGGGAGCGGAGGCGGCGGGCACGGGCTGAAAATTCGCAGGCGCGGCAGTTCCTGAAAGGTCCCCGAAAGCGGACCCGCCCGCCAGCAGCCCGCAGGGCAGGGCTAACAGGGAGAGCAGTGTGAGGCCGCCGGCACAAGAACCTTTCATGCCTATATTGTAGCCGGCCGCGCCAGGGAAAATAAGGGTTCTTGGGCCCAGGCGTCAATAGGCCTTTAGCCCCGCTGCCGGCCGGCCCGGGATTGGACCCGCCGGGCGCGGGGTCGCGCACACCGTGCGCGCCCCTCATCACTCAGTCGGCGCGCTTACGCAAGCGCCTCCTTCCGCGAAGGCCCGGCGGGCCCGATCCCGGGCCGGCCGGTCAGAACTCGGTCTTGCTGACGAAGTTAAAATCCCGCACCGTGATCGGGGGCATGGAGGTATAGACCATTTCTTTTTCCTTCCCGATCTCCGCCGTATTCTTCAGCATGTCGAACACGTTCTGGTTGAAGCGGAAATTATTGACGCTGCCGGTCAGCTTCCCGTCCTTTATCCTGAAAAGCCCGTCGCGGGTCATGCCCGTAAAAATGCCGTCCATCAGGTCCACCAGGCGGATGTACCAGAAACTGTTCACGTACAGCCCGTTCTCCACGCTGCCGATAAGCTTTTCCAGCGGCTTGTCCGTTCCCTTGAAAATAACGTTAGCGGGCGCCCTGCCGGTGGCCCGCACGCCTTTCTTCGCGGCGTAGAACCGGGAATGCCAGGCGTTGGCGAGCCTGCCGTCCCTGATCATGTCGAACTCCGCGTAGGGCATGGCGTCTTCCGGCGAGAACGGGAACAAGCCCACTCTGCCGTGGTCGGGCCTGGAATAGATATGCACCGCCTCGTCCGCGATGCGCTCGCCGCGCCGCGCGGAGAGGGCGGTGCGCCCCTCGTCTATCGCTTTCGCGTCCATGTTGTACCAGAGGAACATCATCAGCAGCTCTTCCACGGCCGCCGGCGCCAGCACTACGGTGTACTTGCCGGCCTCCAGCGGGGCGGGGTCCTTCGACAGCCGCGTGCGCTCTATGATGCCGGAGACGAACGCCTTGCCGTCATAGTCGGAAAAATCCTTGGAGATGTGGAAATCCTTGAAGGAGGAATTGCCGGTCATGGCCGTAAGGTACAGCGAGGAGACGCAGTTCGAGTGCGAAACGTGCACGCCTTTGTTGTTGTGCACCTCCACCGTGTAGGGGTTGGAGGAAAAACTGCCGGCCGAGTTAAGCCCGGCCTTCTTTATATCCCTGAACGCGTCGCGCAGGATGCCGTATTTCCTGTCGTCGGACAGCTCGCCGAACGCGGGCTTGAAGTTCTTTACCGCGGCCGCCTCCTCTTTGGTCACCGGGGGCATGTATTCGGGGTCTTTGGGCAGCAGTTTCGCCGCCTCGTACGCTTTTTTAACAGCGTGCTTTATGCCTTCCTCGGACAGGTCGTTGGTCTGATAGGAGCCGGTCCTGCCGTCGAAGCCGACCTCCGCCTTTACCTCTTCCTCCAGCTTGAACAGGTTCTCCCTGTTCACGGAATTGTTGGAGAACCGGATGTGCTGCGTTTCGCTGCTGCTGTGCGAGATCACCACATGGTCGGTGACCGGCTTTTTTAAGATCTTCTCTATTATCGAATTCGTCCTGTTCATTATTTCGCCCTCCTTACCATGATGTTGCGGAACCTGGCCGGGCTGGCCCCGTGGGTCATCTGGGCCGCCTGCATGGGGTCGCCCTTGCCGCAGGTTATGAAGCCCGCCCGCCGGAACGCCCGCTCGTCGGCGATGGCGTCGCAGTTGCGCCAGAACTCGTAGGAGATGGCGTTGTAGGTCACGTTCTTCAGCATGCCGGCCAGCTTGCCTTTCTTGATCGCCCAGAAAGCGTCCCCGCCGAACTGCATGTTCAGCCGCATCTGGTCTATGCTGAACGAACCCATGCCTTCTATATAGATTCCGTCCTCGGTGTCCGCTATCAGCTCTTCGAAGGAGAGCGGCTTTTTGCCGGGCGCCAGGTACAGGTTGGGCATCCGGGTTATGGGTACGTCGGAGTACTTGGTGGCCCGGGTGGTGCCGTTGGCGCGCGTCATCTTCAGCTTATGGGCGAGCTCCCGGTTCACGCCGTAGCCGGAGAGGACGCCGTCCTTGACGATATGCCACTTCTGGCATTCCACGCCCTCGTCGTCGTAGCCGCAGCTGGCCAGACCGCCCTCCAGCGTATTGTCCGCCACGAGGTTGACGATGTCCGAGCCGTATTTGAACTTATTGAGCTTGTCCAGGGTGGCGAAGCTGCGGCCCGCGCAGGACTCCTCGTAGCCGAGCACGCGGTCCAGCTCCGTGGGGTGGCCCACCGATTCGTGCATGGTGAGCGAAAGATGCTCGGGGTCGAGCACCAGCGTGGTCGGGCCGGTCTCGCAGGACGGGGCGAAGCAGTGTTCGCGGGCCTCGGCGGCTATCCGCCGGGCGTTGGTCTTGAAATCGATGCCCCTGAAATATTCGTAGCCGGCGTTCATGGGCGCGGGCCAGTAATGCCGCGACTTAACCTCGCCGTTGGCCCGGGCGGTGGCCTGTATCTCCGGCAGCACCGTGAAAACGTCCGTTTCGATGAGAGAATCCTCGGTGTTGGCGTATTTCTTGCGCATGTTCCTCAGCACGAGGTAGGCGTTGGCCTTGATGACGTCCTTGCCTTTCAGGCTGAGCTCGCCGGCCTCGAGCAGGGCGCCCACGGCGCCGCTGATCTCCAGCTCGAAAGGGTCTTCTTTTATCTTTGTAGCGAATTTCGCCACGTGTTTCGGCTCGGCGGCCAGTTCCACGCGGCCGTCAGCCGCCTTGTCGGCGTGCCTGGCGAGGGCCAGGGCCTTGTCGGCGGCTTTTTTGAGCGAAGCCGGATCCTTGGCGCTGGTGGAAGCGTAGCCCCAGCCGTTCTCATAGAGCACTTTTATGCCCACGCCGGAAACGTTCTGCTCGGTTATGCGTTCCACGCGGGTGTCTTCGGTATAGATCTCCCGCTCGCGGAAAAGATGTTCGCGCGCGTCCGCGAAACGGACCTTTTTACCTTTCAGATACTTTATAACTTCCTGGAGTTTGTCCATATATGCCTCGTTGATTTTTAAAAGCGGTCCCGCGTTACTGAAATTATAATACCAATAAAACGGAGCGCCTGAGAATAACGCCGCCCGCCGCCGGGCCTGCCGGCCGGGAAAAGGCCTACAGGCGGCTGGGCCTTAATTTCAGGCAGTGCTGGGTATTTGGCCGCTTCCGCGCGGCCGGCCTGGCAGCTAGACTATAGAGGTAAATGAACTCCTGTAAAAATATTTTGTTCACGGCGGCGCTGGCCCTGACGGGGGCGGCGCCCCTTTTTGCCGGCCCCGCGGTTTACGGAGAGGCCGCCGCCCCCTGGACGGCCGCCCAGGCGGTAAAGCTGCCGCCGGCCATCACCCCTGGATTCCTGAAAGAAGTTGCGCGTAATTTCGGCCCGGAGGCCGCGGCGGGCCTGGCCGTAAAAAAAGAAAAAGTAGCGGCTCTGGTGAACAGGCTTAAGACCTGCGCGCTGAACGCCGAAGACCTCAATACGGCCAGCAAATACTTTACCCCGGCTTTCAAAGCGGAGATACGCAGTTTCTCGGCGCAGGGCTGCGCCGCGGACGTTAAGCCCTCTGCCGCCGCCTCCGGGCAGGCGGCCGCGCGTTCCGCTTCGCTGGACAGGCTGGAAACACTCTCGGTTTCAGGCTCGCTGGCCACTTATACCGGCGCGGCCAGGTTCTTCGACGGCTCTGTCTCAAAAGGCGCGGTGGCTGTACCGGCCGCGGCAGTCGCCGGGCAGTCCCGGCCTGTCGGTCAGGCTTCCGTTCTGGCGCCGGCCGCCAAACCCCTTTCCTCGAACGTGCCGGCCCTGCGCTCCTCAAGCCCGGCCAGCGGCGGCGCCAAAATAGAAAGGCCGGCCGACCTTGGCCTGGATTGCCGCGTGAACCAGGCGCTGGCTTACTGGACCGCCCTGCGGCGCGAGAACTGGGCGGCTTATAAAAAGGGCGATCTTACCGGCGCCGCCAGGGCCAAAGCTTTTCTTAAGGCTGCCGCCGGGGGCGGTTTCGGCGGGCTGCTGACGCTCAGCAACCTGCCACAGGTAGAGATAGCCGCGGCGCGGCTGGGCTGGGATTCCGGCCAGGGCGCCGGCGCCCTGGTTATAGCCGGCGATGCGGTTAAACTGGCTTTCCATGCCGGCGTCTTCGCGCTGGCGCTGGCGCCTATCCCCATAACCAAAGTGCTGCGGGCCGCCGCCGCCGGCGAAGCCTGGGCCGTAGCCATGTCGGCCGCCATGGCGTCGGGCCCGGTGAACCGCTACGTAGTGCGTGTATTCTGAATCCCCGCTTAATGTCCGCGCAGGCAAAAAAGATCCCGGCCCTCCCGTTAAGGAAGGCCGGGACCTTTATGTCAGCGCCGGGCCGTCAGGCTCCCTTGAGCTTCGCGGTGTAGGCGGCGTGGAATTTTTTCATCTTCTCCACCAGTTCCCGGATCTCGTCCTTGGGCGGCAGGAAAGTAGTGCGGAAATGCAGCGTGCCGGGCCGCTGGCCGAAGCCCGAGCCCGGCACCACGCAGATGCCGGTCTCCTCCAGCAGCGCCAGGCAATAATCGTTGTCCCGCCGGGCTTCGTAGGCTTCGCGTTCCTTCTCCGCCATCTTTTCCGGCTCGGCGCCCGGGGCGTGCGGCAGGTCGAACCTGACGAAAGCGTACATGGCCCCCTGCGGCACGCTGGTATGCATGCCCTCTATCCCGCCCAGTCCCTTGCCCAGTATCTCCGCCTTTTCCTTGAGGTCGCTTAAGATGGCGCCGCGCTCGGCGGCGTACAGCTCGTGGCTCTCGTCGCCGGCAACGGGCGGAGCCACCATCAGGTAGGTCACCAGCTGCCCGTCCACGTTGGAGCACAGGCCTATGGACTGCAGCTTTATCATCTCGGCGTACACGTCGTCGGGCATGTTGCGGATCTCCAGGTAGCCGCCCCTGTGCCCGCATTCGCCCAGGAAGCCCTTGGAGACCGAGTGAAAGCTGAACAGCGTCACTTCGGTCTCGCCCATGTCGTGCATGACCTTGGCGAAAGAATGGAATTCCAGCCCCGCGCCGTAGATGTTCTCCTGGTAAACCTCGTCGGCCAGGATGGCCAGCTTGTGCTTGCGGGCGAAGCGGATCACCATCTCTATGTTCTCCCAGGACAGCACCGCGCCGGTGGGGTTGCCCGGGTTGATCACGGCTATGGCCACCGGGGTGACGCCTTTTTTCTTCGCCCCGGAGTAGCTCGCGTTCAGCTCGCTTTCGTTTAGCTGCCAGTTCGCGTTCTCGTCCAGGAAATAATTGACCTGCCGCGCGCCGTACAGCTCTATGGTGGCGCTGTAAAGCGGGTACTGCGGGATGGGGATAAGGTAGCCGTCCGTTTCTTTGTTGGTCAGCAGCGTGAACGCCGCCTGCACGCCTTTGGAGGCGCCGTCGGTGAGCAATATGCGGTTCATGTCCGCGGGAATGCCGTCGCGGCGGTGGATGAAGTCGGCTATGGCCTTGCGGATGAACGGGATGCCGGCGCTGTTGGTGTAGGCGCCGGTGCCGCTGGGGTTGTGGGAGAGTATCAGCCGCGCGCGCTTTATCGCGTCCACGGGGAAGAGCAGCGCGGTCTCCGCCCGTTCCAGCAGCGCGGGGTATTCGAGGAGGCTCAGCACCTGGCGCACGAAGGTGATGGGCTTCTGCTTCAGCGCCTGCGGGTTGCCGATGTTGCAGTAAATTATCTTTTTGCCCTGGCCTTCCAGCTGGGTGGCGCGGATGACTATCTTGCCCCTTACGGCGTAATGGGCTTTGAGGAGCTTTGAGTTTACATCGTTGAGATTTACCATAGCTTAAATTATATAAATATTCGCCGCGCCATACCCGGTATTGCTTTAAAAGGTCTTTTGCTATATACTTATCTATGGGGGATATTTTATACAAAGACCAACCAAGCCTTATCTTTTTCCTGTTGCCGCCATCGGCGCTTCCGCGGGCGGGCTTAAAGCGTTCTCGGACCTGCTGGGCGCGCTGCCGTCCGAGCCGGGCATCGCGTTAGTGCTGGTTCCCCACCTGGCCCCCCAGTATAAGAGCCAGCTGGCAGAGATCCTGTCGCGCAATACGAAGCTTCCGGTCGGCGAAGTCAAAAGCGGGGACAAGGTCCTGCCCAACCGCATCTATATCCTGCCTCCCAACCGCGCTATGCAGATAAAGGGGGGTGTCCTTCACCTTTCTTCGTTAGGACACAAGGCCGACTGGCGCAATCCCATAGACAGCTTCTTTCTTTCATTGGCGGCCGACCAGGGAAAATATGCCGTAGGCGTCCTTTTGTCCGGAGAAGGAGACGACGGGGCCAAAGGGCTGAAGGCCATCAGGGAAAGCGGCGGAACTACTTTCGCGCAGGACGGGATGACCGCTGCCCATCCCAGCATGCCTAATTCCGCTATTGTCGCCGGCTATGCCGACTTCGTCCTTTCCCCGGCCGCGATAGGTAAAAAGCTCGGCTCAACCCCCGGCGGCGGCAGATCCCCTGAAGCTAAAAAAATAAACAGCAAGCCCGGCGAAGAAGCCATGAACGGCATCCTGGAACTGCTGCGCAGCGCCAAGAGGATCGAGTTCGGGTTCTATAAGCAGAGCACGCTGCGCCGGCGCATACAAAGGCGCATGACGCTGCGGCGGGTGCGCGGGCCGGAGAAGTACTTCCGCCTGCTGAAAGCGGACCCGGACGAGCTCGATCAGCTCTACAACGATATCCTGATCTCCGTGACCGCGTTCTTCCGGGAACCGGAAGCTTTCAAAGCTTTAAAGCGCATTATCTATCCGCGCCTCCTTAAGAACAGGCACTCCACCGCGCCGGTACGCATCTGGGTTCCCGGCTGCTCTACCGGGGAAGAGGCCTATTCGCACGCGATGAACCTCATCGAGTTCCTGGGCCCGCGGGCCGCCCAGGTATCTTTTCAGATCTTCGCTACGGACGTGAACCCCGCCGTTATAGAAAAAGCGCGCGCCGGATTCTATTCCACGAAGATAAAGGCTGACCTCTCCGCCGAGAGGCTGCGGCGCTTTTTTACGGCTACGAAGGAAGGCTACCGCATCGCGCCGGTCATCCGCGACCATTGCGTTTTCACGGCCAAGAACCTGCTGACGGACCCGCCTTTCATCAACATGGACCTGATCAGCTGCCGCAACCTGATGATCTACCTGGGCCCGGCGCTGCAGGAAAAAGCCCTGCAGATCTTCCAGTATGCGCTGAAGCGCCGCGGCATCCTGATGCTGGGCCATGCGGAGACCATCGGGGATTTCCCCGGGGGGTTCTCCCAGCTGGACGTGAAAAAAAAGGTTTTTTTTGAATGGACCTCGGCTTCCAACACCCCTCTTAATTTCGTGCAGTTCGGCCGTTTCCTGGAACCTGAGTCGGTAATAAAAGGCCTGGGGCAGAGCGGAGCGGAGCAAAGTAACCCGGCCCAGGACGCCCTCGACCTGCAAGGCGAGCTGGAAAGCGTGCTGCCGGCCCGTTATGTGCCCAACGGCGTCATAGTAAACGGCGACCTGGAGATACTGCGGTTCCTGGGGGATACTTCGGCCTATCTCAGGCCGGCGGCCGGCAAGCCGGGCCTGAACCTCCGCCGCATGGCTTCGGCGGAGCTGCTGCTGGAATTCCGGGCGGCCATACACATCGCGAAAAAATCCGCCTGCGCCGTGCGCAAGGAACTGGCGGTGCCCGGCCCGGGCGGGGCCGCCAAGCGCTTTCGGATAGAGGTACTGCCGCTCAAGGCCTCCAGCCTGCACCAGGATTGTTTTCTGATCCTGTTCGAGGAGCTCGGCGCCGCCGGGCCCGGCCCGCGGCGCTCCGGCGGTAAACGCGGCGGGGCCGACAGCCGCCGCGTCATCGAGCTCAAAGAGGACCTGGCGGTCTCCGGCGAACAGCTCAAGGCCATCATCGAGGAACAGGAAGCCACCAATATGCGGCTTAAGGTCTCCAACGAAGAGCTGCTTTCCGGCAACGAGGAACTGCAGAGCGTCAACGAGGAGTTCGAGACGGCCAAGGAAGAGCTGCAGTCCACCAACGAGGAGCTGATCACTTCCACCGAGGAACTGGGGGACGCCAACCAGGTGCTGAACCGAGCCAACAGCGATTTCTCGAATCTTCTGGCCAACATCGACATCCCCATTATACTGCTGGACCCCGACCTGGCCGTGCGCCGCTATACGCCGCCGGCGGTCGCCATGCTGGGCATGTTCCCGGACAAAATAGGGCGGTCCATCGCCGAAATAAAACTTCCGCTGCTGCTGCCCGACTTAAAGCAGTTGCTGTTGAAAGTTATCAGGACCGGCCATGTGCAGAAGCTGGAAGTACAGAACGCCCACGGCCGCTGGTATTACCTTTTTGTCCGGCCTTACCGTACCGACAAAAGCAAAGCGGAAAAAAGCAAGACGGAAGGGGCCGTGATGGCGCTGGTCGACATCCAGGACCGGAAGCTGGCGGAGAAAAACATCCAGCGGCTGGCCGCGGTGGTGCTCGATTCCAATGACGCCGTGATCATCGTCGATCTCAAGGACCGGATCACCGCCTGGAACAAAGGCGCGCAGAAGATGTACGGCTATACCGAGGCCGAAGCTCTGGGGATGAACATCCGGCGGCTGATGCCGGCGAAACTGCGCGTGAAAGCGCGGGACCTGCTCCGGGTATCGGCGGCGCCTATAGAGACCCAGCGCCGCGCGAAGAACGGCAGGATACTGGACGTGCTGCTGACGGTTACGGTGCTGCGCGATGATAACGGCCAGCCGGTGGAGGTCGCCCAAACCGAACGGGACATCACGGAGCAGAAACGGGCTGAGCGGGAGCGGAAGCTCTCGGAAAAAAATATGCTGCGGCTGGCTACTTCGGTGCTGGATTCAAACGACGCCGTGATCATCTGCGACCTTGAGGACAGGATCATCGCCTGGAACAAAGGCGCCCAGAAGATGTACGGCTACACTGAAAAGGAAGC
>JAPLKJ010000061.1 GCA_026388125.1 Elusimicrobiota bacterium | reverse complement strand
GTCTTGCATTTTAATATTTTGTTAAAATGCAAGACCCGACACCAACCCCCACGGTATTTATCCCCAGCAAGGTGTACAGGCCGCACCAGCCTAACAGCGCCGTAACTATGGCGCCGGCAGCGGCCAGGCCCAGCAGTATGGCCACGACGCCCGAAGCCTTGTAAGTCCCGAAAGCCAGCCCCAGACCGACCACCCACCGCGCGGCCTTATCCGCCGTTCCCACGTTCTTGGTTATCATAGTTATCTCCCCAAAACCTTCAGCACGCTCATAAAATCTTCCGGCGGATCGGCCTCGAACGAGGCGGTCTTCCCCTGCATATCAGTAAAACGCAGGCGCCAGGAATGCAGCATCAGGCGCGGGAACTTATGCTGCAGCGCCGCGTCGCCGTACAGACTGTCGCCCAGCACGGGATGCCCCATGGAATACATATGCGCCCGTATCTGGTGCCGGCGCCCGGTAACTATGGAAACTTCCAGCAGCGTGGCTCCGCGCAGCTTCTGGTTCACAGAAAACTTGGTCAGCGAGGGCTTGCCGTCGAAAGTAACCGACATGCGCCCCGACCCCCGCTGCTTCAGCGGCTTATCTATCTCGCCGCGCTCCTCTTTCACCAGCCCCTGCACCGCCACCAGGTACTTCTTCTCCACCGCCCGCGTTTCGAACAGGCCCGAATAATACCGGTGCGCCTCGGCGCTGCGCGCGAAAATGATAAGCCCGCTGGCGTCCTTATCCAGCCGGTGCGTAACGAACACGGTGCCGTAGCGCTTGGTAAGCAGCCCGTGCAGATGCTCCGCGCAGGACAGTTCCCCCCGCGCCGCCATAGTAAGCAGCCCCGAATGCTTGTTCACCACCAACAGCTCGGGCAACTCCCGCACGATTTCATATCTCATAGTTGCTCCAGTGGCGGGGTCAGGTCTTGCATTTCAACATTTTGTTGAAATGCAAGACCTGACCCCACATAAACCTCTCCCGCTATTATCGAAGTTATCCCGCCGAAGAACAGGTACAGTACGGACAGGAAGATGGCCACGTTCAGGCCGGCGGCGTCGGACACCAGGCCCACCAGGTACGGCGAAACGGCGTCGCCGAAAGCATGCAGGATGAAAATTGCCAGCGCGAAAGCCATGGACCGCATAGGCACCGGCACCGTCTCCACGATAGCCGCGTGGTACGGCCCCGAATGCATGAACACGAAGAACTCGGCCAGGAACACCATAGCCAGGCACATATTAAGGCTGTCCGCCACCATAGCCGCCGCGCCGAACGGCATGCTGAGGAAAAAACTCAGGTACCCCACAATAAAGTACCCCCGCTTAGTGCGCTTATGCAGCCAGTCGGCCGCCCAGCCGCCCGCCAGGTTCCCGCCAATGCCCGCCAGCACCGTAACCGTGCCGAACAGCAGCCCCGCCCGCGCCACCGAAAGCCCGAAATTCCGCACGAAGAAAGAAGGCATCCACGCCGCCAGCCCACCCACGGAGAACGTGCCGATAGCCATGGAGAACGCCACCAGCATGTAAGTCTTGTTCCTGAGCAGGGCCGAATACGCCGAGAACGGCACCCGCTCGGGCCGCTGGCGCTTCTCGGGCGTCTCTTTAAAGAACAGCGCGGCTATGCCCAGCAGCACCCCGGGCACCGCCACTATAAAGAACGCGTTGCGCCAGCCGTAGCGCTGCCCCAGGTAGCCGCCCGCCAGGTAGCCAATGGCGCTGCCCACCGGTATGGCCAGCGCGTACAGCGCCATCACGCGCCCCCGCTTCTCCACCGGGAACCACTCGGCCAGGTACGAAGGCGACACCGTGCCGTAGCCCGCCTCGCCGATGCCCACCGCCGACCGCGTACCCACCAGTTGCCCGTAGCCGTGTATGAACCCGCTGGCCAGCGTGGCCACGCTCCAGAAAATAGCGCTCACGCCCACGATAAGCGGCCGCCGCACCCGGTCCCCGAAATACCCCACGAACGGCGCGAAGCACATATAAACTATCATGAACGAAGACGCCAGGAACCCCAGCTGCGCGTCGCTCAGCCGCAGGTCGGTCTTCAGCAGCGGGAAAACCGCGTACAGCACCTGCCGGTCCACGTAGTTGACCAGGCTGACGCAGAAGATCAGCGCCAGCACCTTCCGGGAATAAGAGAGAGAATAAGCTTCGGGGTTCATGTTCCGTGATAATGATAGCAAAAACAAAAAATTGCTAATATGTAAAGACAGCCCAGCCGACCCCCAAAAGGACCCTATTTATGAAAACCAAAACAAAAGCGAAGCCCGCCAAAGCCAGCCTGGCCCACAACCCCAAGAACGGCTACGAGAGCATCACCCCCGCCGACCGCAAGCGGTCGGAAGAAATAAACCGGCTGTACCTGGATTTCCTGGCCAAAGCCAAGACCGAGCGCGAAGCCCACGACGAAGGCGTGACCCTGCTGGAAGCCGCCGGCTTCACCAACCTGGCCCTCAACGAAGCGGCCAACATCCGCCTGAAGCCCGGCGACCGCGTGTACCGCAGCTGCGAAGGCAAGACCCTGATGGCCGTCACCATCGGCAAGAAGCCGCTGGCCGACGGCATGCACATAATAGGCGGCCACACCGACGCCCCCCGCATAGACATCAAGCAGAACCCCCTGTACGAGAACTCCGGCCTGGCCATGCTGGACACCCATTACTACGGCGGCATAAAGAAATACCAGTGGCTCACCATCCCGCTGGCCCTGCACGGCGTGTTCGTAAAGCCCGACGGCAGGACCATAAAAGTGAACATAGGCGAGAACCCCGCCGACCCCGTATTCTGCATAACCGACCTGCTCCCCCACCTGGCGGCCGACCAGATGCGCAAAACCCTGGCCGACAGCATCCCCGGCGAAAGCCTGGACGTGGTGGTGGGCTCGGCCCCCGTGGGCGAGAAGGACCGCAAGGAAAAATTCAAATACAACGTGCTGAAGATCCTCCACGCCGGCTACGGCGTGGACGAGCAGGACTTCCTGTCGGCCGAACTGGAACTGGTGCC
>JAPLKJ010000148.1 GCA_026388125.1 Elusimicrobiota bacterium | reverse complement strand
CCGTCGCCGGTCATGGCCACTATCTCGCCGTTGGCCTTGAGGGCGTTCACTATGGCCAGCTTCTGCTCCGGCACCACGCGCGCGAAAACGCAGGTGTCCTTCATGCACGCGCGCAGCGCTGCCGGCGTCATCGCGGCCAGCTCAGGGCCGGTAACGGGCTTGTCCGGGTTGCGCAGCCCTATCTGCCGGGCGATAAAAGAAGCCGTGCCGGGATAATCCCCGGTTATCATCACCACCCGTATGCCGGCGTTGTGCGCCTCGCGCACCGAATCCGGCACCTGCGGCCGGACGGGGTCCATGAAGCCTACCAGCCCGGCGAACTCGAACTTGAAATCGTGCTGTTTCTCCGGCAGGGCGTCCTCTTCGAAAACGGCCTTGGCCACGCCCAGTACGCGCAGGCCGCGGTCGGAAAGCTCCAGCACAGCCTTCATAACTTCCCCGGCCTTGTCCGGGGCGAGGTGGCAGAGGTCTATGACGGCCTCGGGCGCACCCTTGGCCGCTATAGTGTAGCGCAGGCGGTCCGGCGAGGACCAGACGTGCGAAAGGGAGAGCAGCTCCTTCGACAGCGGGTATTCCCGCACCACCTTCCAGCTGCCGTGCAGGTGCTCCGTGCCGGCCAGGCAGCAGTTGGCCACGCGTTTAAGCTCCTTTTCTATCGGGTCGAAGGGGTTCGCCTGGCTGGCCAGCACGGCATATTCCGTCAGTATGTGGAATTCCTCAGGAATGGCCGCGTCCTTCTCCGCAAGCTTGTGGAACCGGCCGCCGGCCCAGATCTCGCACAGGCGCATGGTGTTGAGCGTCAGCGTGCCCGTCTTGTCGGTGCAGAGCACGGTGGTGGAGCCCATGGTCTCTATGGCCTGCATCTTGCGGGTGAGCACGTTCTTCCTGGAGATGCGCCAGGCGCCTATGGTGAGGAATATTATCAGCACCACCGGGAATTCCTCTGGCAGCATGGCCATGCTCAGCGTCAGGCCCGCCAGGAAGCCGCCCAGCCAGCTGCCGCGCGTAAGGCCGAACACCACCACCACTACCACGCACATCACGGCCCCGGCCAGGGCGAAATATTTCACTATCCGGCCGGTTTCCCTGTTGAGCGGCGTTTCTTCCTGCGTTATGGCTTCCAGGGCCTTGCCTATCCTGCCCATCTCCGAGCGCAGGCCGGTGGCCGTGGCCCTGACCAGCGCCCGGCCCTGTACCACCAGCGTGCCGGAATAAACGAAGGGCAGGTCGTCGCCGCCGGGGCGGGCAGTTTCCGTGCGGCCGTCCCAGGCCGCTTTGCGCACGGCTAAGGACTCCCCGGTCAGCAGGGATTCGTCGGCGGAGAAATTCACGCAGGCCAGCACTACGCCGTCGGCGGGAACGCGGTCGCCTTCCTGCAGGCAGATAACGTCCTCCCGCGCCACTTCCCGGCCGGGGATCCTTACCTGTCTGCCGCCGCGTATCACCAGCGCCCTGGGGCTGGCCAGCGTCCGCAGCGCGGCCAGCGCGTTCTCGGTCTTGCGCTCCTGGTAAAAAGTTATGCCGATGACCACCACCACGAAGCTCATGAGCATCAGCGCGTCTTTCACGTCGCCCAGCACCAGGTAGATGGTGCCGCAGGCGAGCAGCAGCAGGAGCATCGGCTCCTTGAGCACGGCGAGGACGATGTCCAGGAGCGTCTGTTTCTTCTGGGAGGGGAGTTCGTTGTAGCCTTCAGCCTGAAGGCGCGCGGCGGCTTCCTGGCCGGAAAGGCCCTGTATAGTGGCGAGCAGATCGTTGAGGTCGGGCATCGGTAGTTCCTTTTTATCGTTCCCAAATAAAAAACCGCGGGAGAATTTAGTCCCGCGGTCTGAGAACCGCTGCGCTGGGCCCGGCCGCGTCTCCCGTGCGGGGGACCGCCTGATCTAGAACCGATATTTTTCCAAAAATCCGCGGAAGTGTCAATAGTTATGCGGGCGGCGCCGGATAAGATGAATCCTTTTGGCCGCTGCCGCATCTAACTATCGGAGGCGGATGAGCGGGCGGCCGCGCCGCGCGGGATAAGACAAGGAGACGTCATGGAAAATCTTACACTGGAGTCCTTTAAGACCAAGGTCTTCGATTTCGAGGCCGGCAAGGACTGGAAGTTCGCCGGGACGAAGCCCTGCATAGTGGATTTTTACGCCGACTGGTGCGGCCCGTGCAAGATGCTGACGCCCGTGCTGGCCGGGCTGTCGGAGAAATACGCCGGACGGCTGGACGTGTACAAGGTGGACACCGAAGCGGAGCAGCAGCTGGCGGCCATGTTCGGCATCCAGAGCATTCCCACGCTGCTTTTGATCCCGGCGTCGGGCCAGCCGCAGGTGGTGCGCGGCGCCCTGCCCGCCGACGTCCTGGAAAAGACCGTGGCGGACGTGCTGGGCGTAAAATAGCAGCGGGCCGCCTGTTGCCTGGAAAAGCAGCCTGTCCCCTTTAATTCAGCGGCCCGGCCGCCCCGGCGCGGCCGGCATAAGTACGACATCTTTTTGTCACTTAAAAAAACATACAATCTCAGAGGTCCCGGGGGAGGCCGGGCCGCGGGCTTGAACGCTATGAGCTTTCCGCCGGGAAGATGTTTTGCCGCCTTATTGCCGCGCCTCGCGGCGTGCGCGGCGCTGTGCGCGGCCTTCTGTCCGCCCGCCCGGGCGTATTATTACGAGCCGCCGCCGCTGCCGCAGCCTTTCAGCATCTTTAAGTTCAAGGTAACGCACTGGCAGACCACCGGCTCCGACTATTTCCGGACCTCCTTTTATCTGCCGCCCGAATCGTGGGCTCCGCCCGACCCCGACGTGCAGGCGGGGTCTACGCTGGATTTCCAGGGCCTGGACAGCGCCCTCGAGGTCCTTTCGGCGGAAGCGCGGCTGTTCAGAGGCTTCTCCGTCGAGGCCGAATACGGCAGCAGCAGCTTTTCCGGTGGGACGGGCTATGACCATGACTGGCTGCACGCGCCCTGGCATATCCTCTATTTCAACACCGGGCCGGTCTGGGTCGATCCTATTCACAGGGATTTTTCCCTGTCGCGTTCCAGGCTGGCCGGCAGTACCGAGCTTTATTCCTTCAACGCCTATCTGCGCGTCTACAACAGCAGCCGCCAGCGGTTCATGCGGGATTCGGACTACGATCATAACATCGATCTTTACGCGGGCTACAGCTGGTACGGGGACAGTATCAAGATCTCGCAAGGCGACCAGCTCCAGTCGGTGGATGTTTTCGGCGGCGGCACGCAGCCGCTGGGCCCGTTTTCGGGCCTGCATTCCACTTATAAGCTGCATTGGCAGGGGGTGCGCGTCGGCTTCCGCGAACAGACGAAGTTCACCGACAAGCTGACCATGGAAGGGAAGCTCGCCTACAGCCCGAACATGGAATATACCGGGGAGGGCTACTGGAACCTCCGTTCTGACCTTTCCGATCCGAGCTTCCGCCATACGGCGAAAGGCACGGTCATGGAATTTTCCGCTTCCCTGGAGTGGAAACTGACGGCCTCCCTGCTGCTTAACGCGGGGTACAGGGGAACGTTCTATGCCGCCAACGACGGCGTCGACCGCACTTTCTTCTCCGACGGTACGCAGTCCGACATCAAACTGGAGAAGGTCAGGAACAGCCGCAAGGGCTGGCTGCTGGGCCTGGCGCTGAAATACTAAAGGGCCCGGGCTTCGGCGGCACAGGGCGCCGCCGGCGGCTTTAAATTTATAGAATAAGGCCTTATGAACAATCCGCTCATCGCGGCCTGCCTGCTGCTGCTGTGGGGCTGCAAAGCCGCGCCTGAGCTCTCAAAATATGAAGCCGGCGACTACGTGGTGTATAAATACTACGGCATCTACCGTCCTGTGCCGATAACGCTTACCGAGCGCGTGCTGGCCAAGACCGGCGGCAACAAGCTGGAGATCCTCGTGGAATGGCAGAGCGGAAAAGAAGCCCGTGTCTGGAAGCAGTTCGTGACCGATACCGCCTACAACCGCGTCAACAATATCGTCGACCGCCTGGTGCTGCTGGAGAACGGCAGGGAGACCGAACTGCCCAACCGCGACAACCTCGACCTTTTCAAGCTTTACGAAGGCACTTACCTCATTGCCCAGCACATGCCGCGCCTGGTGAAGGACGAGAAGACCATACTGCCGGCGGGCGGGGGGAACTACCTCTGCCGCGTCAGGACCTATAAGACCAAAGTGCTGGGCATGCACGCCACTATGACCGTGGCGGACAGCGAAGAGTTCAAGTGGACCAATGTCTCCACTACCTATAAGGACATAAAAGGCGGGCTGCTTTACGCCGTGGAAGTGGCGGAGTGCGGCAATAAGAAATAAGGCCGGAGGCTGCAATGAGCGTATCTTCACATCTTACCCCTGACCCCGAGCGGCGGCTCCGGCTGATACACGGGAACATACAGAATTCTCTCAGGCGGCTGGACTGGCAGCTGGGCGCGGCCACTTTTTTCGCGGCGGGGCAGATGGCCGTTATAAAGATAGCCGCGCCGGAAGGGCTGCTGACGTATATGGCGCTGCTCGCGCTGTGCGCGGCCGTGCCGGCGGGCCTGCTGGGCTCTTCCCCTTTCATAGAAACCTTAAGGCGCATCCCGCTGCTGGAGCCGCGAGAGGACAAGCAGTATTCCGGCGGCTCGCTGGTGAACGACTACGATATCGCCCGGTATTCCCAGGCGGAGCTGGTGAACTTCCTGGACCGGTACCTGGGCGGGGGCGTGACGGCCACGCCGTATTACGAGGACATTGTGGCGCAGATAGTTATAGGGGCGCGCGTGGCCACGCGCAAGCGCCGCCTGTTCGGCCTCGCCTGCGTGCTGGCGGGCCTGGCGCAGCTGTGCGTGTTCGCGCGGCTTATCCTGCGCTGAGGGGCGGTCCGGCTACAGCCATTTATGCCGCGGGTAGCGGCGGGCCAGCGCCGGCTTTAATTTGGGGTAGCTTTCTTTCCAGAAACTTTTAAGGTCCTTGGTAACCTGCACCGGCCGCATGGACGGGGCCAGGATGTGTATTACCAGCGGCACGCGCCCGGCGGCCACGCGCGGCGTCTCCGTCAGCGGGAACAGGTCCTGTATCTTGGCTTCCAGGTAGGGCTCGCCGCCGCGGGGGTAGCGGATCTTCGCCCGCCGCCCGCCCGGCATTTCCAGTTTCGACGGCGCGTACTGCTCTATCAGGCGGTTCTTGTCCCAGCCGAACCAGTTCTGCAGCGCCGGCAGCACGGGACGCAGCCGGGCCTCGGCAACGCTGCGCGCGCCGGAGCAGATCTCCGCTATCACCAGGTTCAGGTCTTCGGAGCCCAGGGCCTCAATGCCAAGGTCGGGGCAGGCCGCGGCCAGGAAAGCCACGCGCGCCAGCCACTCCTCCACTTCTTCATCCCAGTGCTGGAGCTTGTGCCGGCCGCTGGTGAACTCATCCGCTATAAGGTCGGAGGAAACTTTTGTGCGCGCGGCCGCCGCTATCCCGGTGCGTATCACTATGTCCCGGTAAAGCGTCAGCGTTTCCGTCACCGGGGTCAGCATATCCTTGTCGAGCCCGGGCCGGGTTACGGTAGTAATGTCGCCGGGGAAGGATTCTTTCAGCCACTCCTCTTTGAGCTCGGCGGCGAAAGAAAGGGTTATATCCGCCCCGCCGCGCTGGCGGCTTTCCAGCGCCTCGCCGGCGCAGATCAGGGCGGCGCCGGCGGCGGCGCTGCCGGTTTTCAGCCTGGCCCGCCGCGCGCCCGGCAGCTGGTAGCGGCCGCTCTGTGCCGACACGAGGGCGGCTACCCGGTCAGGGAAGGCGCGCAGGAAGCAGCGCGCCGCCCGCCGCAGCGCGCCGTCGCCGCCAGGGGCGGCGGAGCCCGCCAGCCGCCGCGCGGTGCGCCAGGCTTCCCTGGCGGCGGCCGGCCTTACGCCGGCGCGCGCGCAGGCGCCGGGGCTGAAATCGCCGGCGGCGCAGAATTCAAGGGCTTTTACCACCGCCGCCAGGTCCGAGCGCATGTCAGCGCCGTAGCGGGCCCCCGCGCCGGCGCTTTCGTCCCACAGGCCGCGCCCCTGCGCGGCGGCGGCCGCCAGCGCGCATTCATAAACGCAATCGAGGCCGGCGGCCTCCACCAGCATCCGCGAATAGCGCGGGTGCAGCGGCAGGCGCGCCATGGCGCGGCCTTCGGGCGTAAGTTTTCCGGCGGCGTCCGTAGCCCCGAGCTCCCGCAGCAGGTTCTCGGCGCGGGCGTCCTCTTCAGGGGCCGGCGGGTCCAGCCAGCGCAGC
>JAPLKJ010000123.1 GCA_026388125.1 Elusimicrobiota bacterium | reverse complement strand
TGGTAGCACCCTATTTCCCGCAGTTCTTTTTCGCCGCCCGGAAATTCGCTCCGGCGCTGCCGCAGCCGGCCTGGCCGGCAAGTATGACGGAAGAATGGCGGAGCGCTGCGGAGCTGATGGGCAGGGGGGCCGTAACTCCCGCCGGCAAAGCTTTCAAAGAAATTAACCGGCACTGCAAAGATTAATAAATGGCAATTCATCGCCGCAAAGCAATATAATTAGTCATTACCGCGGTTTAAAGGATTTTATGAAATGGATAACCAGAGCGCACGTGCACGTTGACCGGGTGGCCTGCCCGTGGCTGATAGAGCGGTTCATCGATTCGCAGGCGGAAGTGCTTTTCGCCGCCGACAGCCTGGTGGATAAAATAGCCCGGGAGGAGAACGCCATCCCCTTCGACGTCGAGGACGCCGAGCTGGGCCACCATGACGGGGACTGCACCTTCCGCGCCATCCTGAAAAAATACGACCTGACCGACCCCGTGCTGTTCAGGATGGCCGACATCGTGAACGCCGCCGACACCGGCAACCTGAAAGCGCACCCTTACGCCGCGGGCCTGGAGGCCGTGGCGCGCGGCTTCTCGCTGATGTTCCCCAACGACGACGAGAACCTGGAGCACCAGTTCTTCGTCTACGACGCGCTGTACGCCGCCCTGAAATGCGAAAAATAACGGAACTGCTCCCGCCCGGGAAGAACCTGGTAGTACTGCTTTCCGCCGCCATCTTCATAGAACTGGGCGAGAAGATGGGCGAGCGCTTCCTGCCGCTGTATATCATGGCGCTGGGCGGCGGCGGGCTGGCCGTGGCTTTCCTGAACGCGGCCGATAATTTCCTGGGCGCGGTCTATTCCTTTCCCGGCGGCTACCTGAGCGACCGCATCGGCTACAAAAGCTCGCTGATCCTGTTCAACATCGCGGCCATAGTCGGGTATGCCATAGTTATAGTGTTCCCGTGCTGGCAGGCGGCCCTGGCCGGCGCGGTGCTGTTCATCTCCTGGTCGTCGGTGTCGCTGCCGGCCGTGATGAGCGCTATTTCAAAAGTGGTGCCTTTCCATAAAAGGACCATGGGCGTTTCCCTGCACTCCATAGCCCGGCGCATTCCCATGGCCATCGGGCCGGTGCTGGGCGGGCTGTGCGTGCAGCGCTGGGGCGAGCGGGAAGGCGTAAGGGTGGCCTTCGCTTTCGCGCTGCTGCTGGCTACCGCGGCGCTGCTGCTGCAGCATTATTTTCTTGAGCACATTGAAGAACCGCAGACCGAGAAAATGCAGAAGAACCCGTTCAAGGTGCTGGCTTTGACCAGCCCCAAACTGCGGCACCTGCTCGTCTCCGACATCCTTATCCGCTTCTGCGAGCAGATCCCTTACGCTTTCGTGGTGATCTGGTGCATCAAGAACGTGGGCGCCTCGCCGGTGGAGTTCGGCGCGCTGACCGCGCTGGAGATGTGCTCCGCCATCCTTATCTATATCCCGGTGGCCTGGCTGGTGGAGAAGAACAAAACGAAGAAACCCTATATCGCCATAACCTTCGCTTTCTTCGCCGCCTTCCCGCTGGTGCTGATGTACTCCAAGTCCCTGGGCATGCTGGGGTTCGCGTTCATCATACGCGGGCTGAAAGAATTCGGCGAGCCGGCGCGCAAAGCGCTGATCCTGGACCTGGCGCCCGAAGCCAACAAGGCCCTGACCTACGGCGCCTACTATTTCTTCAGGGACATCGTAGTGTCCGCAGCGGCGCTGGCCGGCGGCTTCCTGTGGCTGGTCTCGCCGCAGCTCAATTTCATCTGCGCCTTCGTCTGCGGCCTGGCCGGCACGGCCTACTTCCTTGCCTACTGCGAAGAGTGAACCTGTCCAGAAGCCAGGGCATAGTCAACACGCAGCCGCGTTGATATGTACCTGAGTTTCGGCACCCGGCGCTGCGCCCTGGCGGGTTTTAAGGTAGCCTCCGGAAGATGGAGAATATTGCATATTAACCACCCTCATATAAGGTGACATATAGAAATAAATAGCCTGACTGGAATACAAGGCATTTACCCCCTTATAAAAGTATAATGTTTTCAGGTATAGAGGTGTTCAATATGAAAATAAAATTACTCCGATTTACCGCGTTTGTTGTAGTCATTCTGTCAGCCGGAGCCGGTCAGGTCCGGGCCGAGGACCGGGATCCCGGGCGTGAGCACGGCCGCGGGGGAGGGCGCAGTATAACCAGGATGCAGAACATCTCGATGCCCCGGCCCGAAAGGCTTGATTCCGGGAACATGGTGAACGACAACCGGAGGATAGAAGCGCCGCGCCACTACGAGAACGGAGAAACTGTGCGGGAGCGCTCTGTAAATGTTCCGCCGGTCCGCCACGCCGAGATCGCCGGCAACAACGATATTCTGCACGCCATCTCGCGGGAACAGGGCGCGGAACGCGTCCATAAACGGTATTATTGGCACACCTTAGGCGATAAAAGGTACGCCCATTTTTATGACGCCGACGGCATAGACTGGTACGGCTTTTATTTCGGCCCGTCCTTCTACTGGACCCGCTATTACGGTAACCGCTGGTGGTGGTATGACCAGGGCTACGCGCGTTGGGTATTCTGGGCGAACGGCTACTGGTGGTGGCAGGGCCCCGGCGGCGCGGCCTTCGTGTATATGGACAACAACTATTATCCTTACCAGGAGGGCAGCGTGACCGTGCAGAGATCCACCACCGTCGCGCCCGCCCAGACGGACCCCGTTCCGTCCGGCGGAAAGCAATGGAACAGCCCGGACCTGAGCCGCATGGTGCAGGTGACCGGCCCTGAGAACGAAGCCTTTATCTACGACAAGACCGGCGGCAAGCCGGTGTATCTCGCCTTCCTGGGGAAAGAGGTGGACAAGGTCCGCTTTTCCGGCGGCGTGGCCGGCCAGCCGCTGCAGGTTCTGGTGGATTTCAAGGACGGCGCCTACGCCATTTTCGACGGCGACGGCAAATCCGCGCAGCCGCAGGCTGCGGTTTCAGTGCCGCCCATCCCCGACGCGCCGCCGGCCGCGGCGCCGGGGCAGTAGCTTTTTCAGCATTTCCATTGGATATCTTTTATGTCTGACCCCTCTTTCATCGAAAAACAGGAAGACAACCTTTCGATACATATTTTCGAGGTCTCGGCGGCCATGGTCGGGGTCTGCCTGACCGTGATAGGTATAATCAGCGTGATAACGACCCTCAAGAAGCTGGAAACCCTGGCCGACGAAATAACCGCGCTGGACGCCATAATATTCCTCGCGGCCTGCATAGTCTCCTACATCGCGATAAAGACCAGAGAGCGCCGGCGGCGGATGCGCCTTGAAATAGCGGCCGACGCCCTTTTTCTGACCGGCCTGGGGGGAATGGTGGTTATCTGCATTCTTATCGTGATCAACCTGGCCTGACCTGGAATTGAGGGGACAAAACTTAAATCCTATGAACAAAAAACTCGCGATCGCAGCGCTGCCGTTTTTTTTCTGCGGCTGTTTTTCCCAGATAATCCCCCGGCCGCACCAGAGCGGGGTAATGATCGCGGAAAGGATCGCCAGCGAACCGGCTTTAGCGCTTGCCAACGATACGGCCTCCGGGCGATATTTTTTCGCCTGGACCTCCCTGCGCGGCGCGCCGGGCACCCGCTTCACTTTAGTTTCCGCCGACCGGTCCGGCAAAGCTGAGGAACTCTGGCGCAGCGCGGCTGAGGAAAACGGCGACGCCACCCAATTCGAACCCGGCCTGTCCGTATCTTCCTCTTCTCTTTACTCTAGATGGATAGAAAACTCTTCAGGCACGCTCAGCATTAAAGCGGCGGTTTACGATTTGCGCGGAAACAAGGCTCCGAATGAATTACAAGTCTCAAACCTGTCAAGCCGCGTAAGGGCGCAGGGCAGTATGATCCCGGCCGGGAACGGTTCCGTCTTCCTGGCCTGGGAGGATTTCAGCCCAACCCTTAACGCGCCGTTCGCGGGCATAGCCGAACTGGGGCCGCAGGGCGTCGCCTGGAAGACGCTGCTCGGCAACAGGGCTTCGGAAGAAGAGTATATGAACCCCGCTCTAGCGGTTGACGGGGCGGGCGGCGTTTTTGCGGCCGCGAGACACATTCATTCCGGCGACAAAGGAATAGTGCTGGATCATTTTAATCCGGACGGGACGGCCTGGGCCGACGACGCTCAGGCCAACACCTTCATGGGCTATCAGTCCGGGCCGGTAGTGGCGCCGGCCCCGGACGGCGGGATTTTCCTGCTCTGGGAGGACGGGCGCGCCGGCGACATAGATATTTACGGCCAGAAAACAAGTTCTGCCGGAACCGCGCTATGGGACAAAGCCGGGCTCCCGCTGGTAACTGCCGACGGGAACCAGTGGAACCCTGTACTGGTGCCGGACGCCGCCGGCGGCTTTTTCTGCGCGTGGATAGACGACAGCGATATGAGGTGGCAGCTTAAGGTACAGCGCATCAGTAAGGATGGCCGCACTCTGTGGGGCCCGGACGGCATCAGGGTTTTTTTTTCCGACAGCCGCCAATCTGACCTCTCCATGGTTTCGGACGGTGCGGGCGGGGTGATCCTGTCCTGGAACGAGCCCCGCTACGGGTACCTGGACATTTTCGCCCAGAGGTTCGGCCCGGACGGCGCCCGAATATGGCCGGACGGAGGCGTTCCTGTTACCGCCGACGACCATGACCAGATAGCTCCGGTAATGACGCCGGATGGGAACGGCGGCGGCCTGCTGGCATGGAAGCGCCGGCACAGCCGCGACAACTGGGAGATCCGGGCGCAGCGGCTTGACGCCGGCGGAAAGCGGCTCTGGCAGGACGCCCAGCCAGCGCAGGCGGGGAACGGCGGCAAATAGCCACGCCGCATTTTTCCCGAATGGAGCGCAAAGGAGAGCATATGAAAAATATAAAGTACCTGCTGATCGCGTTATTTTTAGGGGGATGCTCCGGCATCGCTTTCAATAAAACCCCGGAGGCAAAAGAGGACGAAGTTACCGGGCTTACCTTCGAATATCCGAAAAAAGACGTTTTTGACGCGTGCGTGCGCACGCTGGAAAGCAATGGCTGGACGGTGACGCTCTCGGATTACGAGGAGGGCGTAATAAACGGCGTAAGGCGCCCTGATTCCAACGCGGCCTCCGAGTCCGCCCCGGCCCAGCAGACGGCCAGGGTGAGCGTTGTGGAAAAGGTGTCCGGGAAGACGGTGGTAAAAATAACGGCGGGCCTCAGTTCTCCGAATCCCGGAGGGGAAGCCGCGGGCTCCGCACCGGTGGCCAAGAACATGCCGGAAGTGTGCAGGCCTTTACTGAACAGCATCCAGGAAACTCTTTTAAAGCCCCGCTAGACTTTGCGGGAACAGTATGCCTGATAAATACAGATTTTTCCACAAGACCGGGTTATATCCGGGCACATACGCGCAAATCATAAAGTACCAGAACGCGTACAGCCGGAGTGTCCTTTTTAGTCTCCTGATCACACAAGTCATTACCGTTGCGCCGCTCGTCCTCGCCGCCGGCAGCGGGGATACGTTCGAAGAATCGCTGAGCGTGAACGTACGGGACATATCCGTTCCTCCGGCATCAGCCCTGGCGCCAATACCCGCCCCAACGGCCGTTCCCGCCGGCGCTCCGGCAGGCAAGAACCTGGAGCTAAGGAACATCTCGGAAATGCTGGACCCGGCCGGCCACCATTATCCAAAAGGAATGGAACAGGCGCGCCGGGAGGAAACGCGTATCCGCGGGGCCGCCGCGAACAAGGAGCCCGCGCTGCCTGATCAGTACCGCCAAGTGCTCGAAGAGATACGCGCCATGGGAGTCTCCTATACGGACCTTTTCCACGGCTCCCACATGATCATCCGCGACGAAGGCGCTCATTACGAGCGATGGCGCCTTCTGCACGCCTTCCCGCGCATCTCTTCGCATTACCGGAACGTAAAAACACAGCAGTACGAACTTCGCCTGAAGAACATCGGCGGCCTCTTGTTCGGGAAAACCAGCGACGAGAACACCTGGTTCCAGATGGAGGCGCACACCTCGGCGCCGGAGAACGCGCTGCTCCACGTAGGGGATTATATGAAGTACAAGCTGGGAGGCGGCGTCAATATCGGGCCCATGGGCGAGTCGCCGAGAACGGACCAGAGCCCCATTTTCCTGGACCCTCCGCAGCGATGACGGGCAAGATCTTTTTCATTGCGCTCGCGCTGCTCCCGGTTACCGGTTGCGCCCCCGCAATACCGCGCAAAACCGCCCCCGCAAAGGACGCTCCCGGCATTTCCGCCTCCGCCGCCTGCGCAAATTTCCTGAATTGCACCGCAGCAGCATATGAAAAGACCGGGAAAGTGTCCGACCAGATCCGGCTTTACTCAGAAGCCATTGCCGCCTGGACCGAGGCCGACGGCGCAAAGAACCTGTCCCTTGCGTATGCCAACCGCGGCATATCCCTGTACGCTTCCTCGAAATACGGGGATTCAATAAAGGATTTCGACAAAGCGCTCGAACTGGACCCGGACTATACGGCCGCATATTACAACCGCGGGCTGGCATACCACAGTTCGGGAAATTACTCCAAAGCAGCGGAAGACTTTACCAGCGCGATAAGCTCCGGGATGGACTATCCTTTTGTATACCGGCTGCGCGGCATAGCGAAACTGAACTCCGAGGACTATCCAGGGGCCATAGAGGACTTCAACGCCGCAGCCCTGAGCGGGGAGCCCGACGCGCTCCTGTACCGCAACAGGGCGGCCGCCAGATACGCCCTGAAAGATTGCGCCGGGGCGGCAGCGGATTACTCCGTGGCCCTGCTGCTGGACCGGACAGGAGACTGCGGAAGCGGAACTCCCGGAGCCGTCTTTGCCGACCGCGGCACGGCCTATTACTGTTTAAAGGACTATGACCGCGCCATTGACGACTACACCGAGGCAAAAAGACTCGACCCGCGCAACGCCAGGACACTTTATGGCCGCGCAGCCGCGTACAGGAAGAAAAGAGACCTGGCTTCCGCCGCCGGCGATCTGGAGCAAGCGGTAATACTGGACCCGGAGTACGCCGACGCTTATGTTTCATTGGGAAACCTGCACAGGAAAAAGAAGGAACACGAGCTTGCCATCAGCTATTACAATAAAGCCCTCGCACTACCCGGCCCAAAAAAAGACGTCATATACAACAACCGCGGACTGACGCATTACTGCGCCAGGGATTATGACAAAGCTATCGCCGATTTCAGCAGCGCGGCAGCGGCGAACCCGGCGAATGCCAAGGCCTACGTGAACCGCGCCATGGCCAAATGTCAGGCGGGGAATTGCCGGGAGGCCCTGCCGGATTGCGAAAAGGCGTTGAAAATAGACCCGGGCTATTCGGCGGGCTACGGGGTAAGAGGCTATGTAAATTATGAACTGGGGAACTCTTCCAGGGCGGAGGAAGACTTTAAAAAGACGGTGGAACTCTCGCCCTCCAACTGGGACGCTTTCTTCGGCCTGGCACTCGTCAGTGAAAGATCAGGAGAGTTTGCCGCGGCGGACACCTGGATAAAAAAAGCGATGGAACTTGAACCGGGAATAAAAAAGGGAGCCGCTTTCCTGGAAGGTCTGGAATCGGAAGGCTATTTTTACACTCCCGGGCAGAAAGAAACGCTGCTGGCTCTTATCGGCAGGAACCTCTAAACAACTCGTTGCCGGGATGATGTGCTGCACTGTTTTTACCAACAACCGACAAACTTTACTAGTTGCAGGCTGACGGGGACTTCTGAAGTTTTTCAGGCAAAACACACCTTTGACACGAGGTTAAAAGGTAAAATATACCTTGTGCCAAGCCCTCTAAAGAAAGTCCACATCATTACATTCGGCTGACCTGTGGATACGATTCCGCCTTACCCTCTATAAGTTCCTAAAAACATTGTATGCCTGATCTTATCCGCGAGAAGCCGCTCGCGGGCAAGAAAGTGTCGCTACGCTCCACGCGGCACTACGCGCCTTCGCTCCGCTCGCTCGCCGCAGGGTGGCCGCTCGCCGGCCACTATACGGCTCCCCGTTCGTCTTTAGAAGCGGTAAGCCGCGCTTATCCGCGAGATATCGTCGCAGGCGTGGCCACGCAGCGCGGCCCCGCACTGCTCATTGCCGCTAGGAAGGGGGTTCGCAAGGCTCGGCACTACGCGCCTTCGCTCTTGCTCCGCCGGTAGGCTGCATCTTATAACAACCTCCTATGCGCGGCTGGCCGGCCCAATAAACGTGGGCCTTGGCGCAGCCGCTCCCGGGCCGCAACAGCGGCCCGTACATCCCCGCACTTATTTTTTTCTTATTTTTAAATTATGGCCACCGGGGGAGGGGAATTTAAACGGGGGCACCTTGGTTTATTAAAAACCCGCCCAGGCTCGCTGTCCGCTCGCCCTGGCGGGCTTTTCTGTTATTATCATGTAGCCCCCGTGGGGAAATGGGAAACCTGCAAAGAAAATAAGGGAAAGCCAGGGCCAGTAGTGATAATCATATAGAGGTCCCCTCCCGCAGGTTATGTAAGATGACTTTGTCTAGAAGCAAATTACAAAACC
>JAPLKJ010000004.1 GCA_026388125.1 Elusimicrobiota bacterium | reverse complement strand
AGGCCGAAGATCTTCTCCAGCGAAAGCAGCGGGTGTCCCAACAGCCCGCCGCCCCAGCCTATGAAGTAATTCAACATGGCCAGCAGCGCCATGAAGGCCAGCAGGCAGCCGCCAACGTTCAGTGCCATCTGCAGGCCGGTGGTGGCGCCGTTGGCGGCGGCATCTATCACGTTCTTATCGGTGAGCTCCAACTGCATCTTCAGCTTGCCGTGCGTCTTCGGCACCTCGGTTTCGGGTATCAGCATCTTGGCTATAACTATGGAGCCGATGGCCGACATGATGCACGAGGCCAGCAGCTGCCCGCCTATGCCGGGGATATACGGCATCAGCATGCCCGCGTAGGCCGCCATCACGCCGCCCGCTATGGTGCCCATGCCCGCCACCATCACTACGAACAGCTCGGACTCGGTGAGCGAAGCGAAGTAAGGCCGTATGGCCAGCGGCGCCTCGGTCTGGCCCACGAAAATATTCGCGCTGGCCACCAGCGACTCCGCGCCCGACGTGTCCAGGAGCTTCACCATGATGCGGGCGAAGAACATCACTATCTTTTGCATGATGCCCAGGTAATACAGCACGCTCATCAGCGAGGAGAAGAAAATAATGGTGGGCAGCACCTGGAAGGCGAAGATGAAGCCGAGGGACTGGTTGTTCACCAGCCCGCCGAACACGAACTTGGCGCCCTCGTCGGTGAAGGACAGCAGCTTCACTATGCCGCCGTTGATCCACATGAAGAACTGCTGGCCCCACGGCACGCGCATTATCAGCACCGCGAAAATTATCTCCAGGATGGTGCCGCCTATCACCACTTTGTAACTTATGGCTTTCCTGTTCTTGCTGAGCAGCCAGGTAACCCCCAGCAGCACCAGCATACCGAAGAAGCTGATAAATCGTTCCATATGGTTCTCCCTGTAGCGCGAATATGCACTAGTGTAGATAATTTGCCGTCGCCTGACAATAAAAACTTGTCTGAGAACTTTTAACCCCAAAAGTTCTCAGACGACCCCGACAATACGTTGTCGGGGTCGTCTGCTATAACTTTAATGGAAAAAGACAAGGAGGGGGTATGGGAACCAGACGCATTGTCTTTGAAAACGCCATCTATCACATCATGACCAGGGGCAATAACAGGCAGGAGATCTTCTGCGACGCAATGGACCGCGCTGAATATTTACACGTGTTCTACCAGGCAAAACAAATATTCAGCCTTAAGGTCTATGCGTATGCGTTAATGCCGAACCACGTGCACCTGCTGCTTGAAACGCCGTTGGCCAACATAAGTGCTGCTATGAAGTTCCTGAACTGGACTTACGTAACCCGGTTCAATTATCGGCATATGCGCAGCGGCCACTTGTTCGAAAACCGTTATAAATCAAAGCTCGTCCAGAAGGACAAGTATTTAATGTCGGCGTTAAAGTACATACACAATAATCCGGTGAAGGCCGGCCTTTGCGATAAACCGGAAGACTACCGCTGGTCCAGCCATAAGGCATTTCTTTCGGCGCAGGAGGGGCTGGCGGACGTCGGGAGTACCTTGGCGTTTTTTGATCGGGATCCCGTCCGGGCGGCGGCACTGTATAAGGAGTTCTTTAAACTGCCTCTCCCGGATTCGGAGTGGACGCTATTCGACAAAGCCAGAAGCGGTATTGTAGGAGATAAAGAGTTCAGAGCGAGATGCAGAGCCGTGAAAACATTGCATCTGGTCCAGTAATAAAAAATCTGTCTGAGAACTTTTACCCTTAAAAGTTCTCAGACAGATTTTTTATATACTATCTGGCATGGATACTATGGATACCTTGCAACAGGGGGGGTGCTGGAACTGCGGGAGGAAAATTGACCTGCTTGACAGCTTCTGCCGGTATTGCGGCAAGGGGCAGGGCTCGCACATGCCGTGGTATTACGGCCACTTCGGCATAATCGTGCTTACGCTGCTGGCCATGGGGCCTTTCAGCCTTATCCTGGTGTGGAAATCCCCGCGCCTGGGCACGGCGGCCAGGTGGGCCTATTCCGCGGCCATCATGCTTTTCAGCTGGTACGCGTTCATGAAGCTTTACGACCTCTGGCAGGCCGTCAGCTCCGTCTTTTCCACCAGCCTGCAGATATAACTTTCAATAAATTCCCCGCACCTTGCCCGTAACTTCGGAAAGGGGGAGGAAATACAGCGGCTCGCCGCTGGCCGGGTCCTTCCAGGTGGCGGAATCATTAGAATTGTCGCGGTTGTCGCCCAGCAGGAACACCGTATTCTCCGGCACCGCCAAAGGCCCAAGGTCGTCCCCGGTCAGCAGCTCCCCGGCGCGGGTATGCTGCGCGTAAGGCTCGGCCTGCGGCTGGCCGTTCAGGTAAACTTTTTTCGCGCGCAGCTCCACCGTATCCCCGCCCACGGCTATTACCCGCTTTACGGATTCATGCGCCTCGCCCACCGGCGAGCGGAAAGCCAGTATCTCGCCGCGCTGCGGCGGGCGGAAGCGGTAGGTTACCTTGTCCAGGAACAGGTGGTCCCCCTTGGTCAGGGCGGGGGCCATGGAATCGCTGGCTATGTAGAACGGCTCACCCACCCAGCGCCGCACGCCCAGCATGGCCGCTACCGTTAATGCTATGAGGACAATGGTTCTGAAAGGTTTCATCGCGTTCTCCGCGCCTTAAATAATTAAGTGTCCTGTCCCCAAAACTATAAACTATTTTATTTGAAGGAAACGGGCATTTGGCCCGACGGCACCAGCTCCCCGGTGAGCGCGCGGCCGGCGGCCGCCATGGAAGGGGCCGTCATGCCGTACAGCGCCAGCGCGCACGGCGCCTCGGGATAGGCGGCCAGGTCGTAGGGGTTCATAAGGCTCAGCAGCGCCGCCGGCTAGCCGGCGCCCAGCAGCCGGCGGATGGCGTCGCGCTGCGTAACGTTCTGCGCCGCGGCCCACTGGAAGCTGCCTATCACCAGCACGTCGGCCTCGCCGGCCGCCTTCATTATTCCCTTCAGCTCGGCGGGGCTCACGCCTATCCCGAAAAAATACTGGCTGGCGTTGTAGCCGGCGTCCAGCAGCGCGCGGTACAGGCTGATGGCGTTGGCGGCGAACCGCTGCGGCGCGAAAACGATAATGGCCACTTTGCTTTTCTTCGGCAGCGGCAGCAGGCCGCCGCGGTCGCGCACCAGCGTAAGCGCGCGGGCCGACAGCGCGCGGGTTATTTCCAGGTAGGCCTTGTCGAAGGGGGAACCGGCCTGCGCCGGCGCGAACAGCCCCGCCGCCCGCTTGGCCGCTATGATCTTATTATACGCGTCGTCCAGCCGCGCGGCCGGTATGCGGCCCGCGCGCACCTGGGCCGCTATCTCGCGCACCGCGGCTTCGAAATTGCCCTTGCCTATAAGCAGCACGTCGGCCCCGGCCCGCAGCGCGGCCGCGGCCGCCTTATGGATGGGCATGCGCCGGGTGATGGCGCCCATGTCCAGGCTGTCGGTTATCACCAGCCCGCGGTAGCCCAGGTCGCCTTTGAGCAGCCCGGTAAGCACCGCTTCGGAAAGCGTGGCCGGGTTCTTCGCGTCCAGCGCCGGGAAAAGAATATGCACCGTCATCATGCCCGGCACGCCCAGCTCTATGGCCTTCCTGAACGGCACCAGGTGCGTGGCCGAAAGCTCGGCCGTAGACAGCCGGATCTCCGGCAGGGTCTTGTGCGAATCCTCCGAGGCCGCGCCGTGCCCCGGGAAATGCTTGGCCACGGCTATCACCCCGCCCGTCCTGAAGCCGTTCAGGATGGCCGCCCCCAGCCGCGCCGTCCTGGCGGGGTCCGACCCCAGCGACCGGATGCCTATTATGGGATTGCGCGGATTGGTGTTGATGTCCAGCACCGGGCCGAACGCCATGTTTATGCCGGCGCGCTTCAGCTCGCGCCCGGCCAGGTAGAACAGCGTGGCCGTGTCGTTCTCGGCGTCGGCCGCCCCCAGCATCATGTTGGTGGGCAGCTCCAGCAGCCCCAGCGTGGTGGGCACGTAAACGCTGCCGCCCTCGTAGTCCACCGCTATGAACAGCGGCGGCCCCTCCTGTGCCGCCGCCTGCAGCGTCCGCGTAAGCTTCAGCGTTTCCTCCAGCGAATAGGAGCCCCACTGCAGCTGCACGCCGCCCAGCCCAGCGCGCGCCGCCGCCGTGGCCGCGGCGATATCCGCCGAATCCACGGACACCATCAGCACCTGCGCCGCCTTCTCCTCGAGGGTAGGCGCGGCCGCCGCCGCCCCGCCCGGCAGCATAAAATATAATAACAGTAATATCTTCATCTGTGAAGCCCGAAAAATAATCCGCCACAGGACACAGAGTGCGCGCCCTGTGGCGAATTAAAGTAGCCTGTCCCGAATGGCACTAACTTAAGGTTTTCGCTTCTTAACACCCGTTGTTGTTGCCTCACAAATCTTTTGCGATAAACTCCGCATATTCTGCACAGTCTGCTCAAGTTTGCTGTTGTTTACAATCGCCGCCTGGAACTTCTTTACC
>JAPLKJ010000189.1 GCA_026388125.1 Elusimicrobiota bacterium | reverse complement strand
GCACCGGGCTCAAATTCCCTCTCGAGATAAGCCTTTCCAGGGCGGTGGACGGGCGCCTGGTGGACGCCGACGTCTTTTTCTCCAAGCCGGCGTATTCGTTGCCGGCAGCCCCATCCGTAACGGTGGCGAACGCGAAGATCTACCTTGACTACAGCACCGCGGCCGTGGACGGCTCCCCGGTGGGGAAAGTCGGCGGCGTCGACACCCCTCCCGGAACTTTTAAAGATACCCGGGCGCTGACCCCGCCCACCGGCACTATCACTTTTGAACCGGAATCCCTAACGGCAAAAACAGCGACGCTGGTCGCCGGCAGCAGCGTCTCTTTTGCCGGTTCGCTGGTGCAAGGCGACCAGGCTTCGCTGACCGGCGGCTATATAAGCCTCATAATAAAAGTACAGGTCCCTGCCGTGTATATAGGCGGGGTGATACGCGGAAAAGTAACCCTGAGCGGGGGAAGCATCGCAAAAGCCACCGGGCTCGACCAATGGCAGGTAACCATAGACGGCAGCTCGCAGGTAGCCTTCTGGACCTCGCCGGCCGTAGCCGACCCGACGGACGATACGAAGGCGCTGGCCACTACGCTCGGCGGGAGCGGCAATGTGCTTTTTACCAGCCTCACCGGGACCATAGTCAACAGTTCGGCGACGATAACGAACTTCGTGGATGTGTCAGGCCGGCTCGCCAAAGACCTGAAGGTCACGGCACGCTACACTTCCACCGTGATCAATCTGGAAGGCGCGACCTACAATTTCGACGTTTCCACCATGGTGGTCAGGGAAATGATCTTCGCCGACGACCTGGCCTACACCCCAGATTCCAACGAGTGGGAGATCCGCCGCGATACAAAAACCACCAATAACACTTTTACGCTGCCCATCCCCGTTTTCAACGAGTCCGTTCTTTTAACACCCGCGGCCGACGCGGTGCTGATAGGCGGGCGCAACTGCGAAGCGGCGCCGTACGCCGACTGCCTGCGGGGAACCAAGACCTTTAACGCCGTGGGCAGCACGACGACGGTTTATATCCCGTCCAATATTACCGGCTGGGCCTCGCTTCCCCCGCTGAACACCAAGCGCGCTTTCCATACCAGCACTTTGCTGCCCGACGACCGCATACTCACCTGCGGCGGCTCCGACGGCACCGCCACGCTGAGTTCCTGCGAACTGTGGAACCCCATAACGAAAACGTGGGAATACACCGGCTCCATGAACTTTCCCCGGGCCCGCCATACCGCGACCCTGCTGCCCAACGGCAACGTGCTTATCGCCGGCGGCGCCATAAACGCCTCGACCTACGCCGTAAGGACGGCGGAAATATTTTACCCGGCCAGCGGCAGGTTCTCCGCCACGGACGACATGGACCACGAAAGGGCCAATCATACCGCCACGCTGCTGCCCGACGGCAACGTGCTGGTGGCGGGCGGCAACACCATCAACGGCTATTCGGATACCTTCGAGATCTACTTCACCACGATGGCGGCCTGGGTGGACCCCCTAGGCGACCATTTCATGACGACCCCCAGGGCGCAGCACACGGCCACGCTGCTCAAGAACGGCAACGTGCTGCTGGCGGGAGGGGTGAACGGCGACGGCGCCCTTAACACCGCCGAAATTTTTTATACGGCTACGCAGACCAGGGCCGGCACCGGGTCGATGCTGGACAGCTACGGCCTCCCGAACCCGCGCTACGCCCATACGGCCAACCTGCTCAGGGACGGCAGGGTTATAGCCATAGGCGGCTCAGATAATTACCGGAGCCAGGACTCTTTCCAGTTATTCGACGGCGCCAACTGGTCGACCCCCGGCTCGCTCGTTCTCAACAGGACCAGCCACTGCAGCGTCCTGCTGCCCAACGGCAAGGTAATGGTGACCGGCGGCGAAGTGCCCGGAACCCTGCAGGGAGAGGCCGAAAGCTATGACCCCGACTTCCCCAGTTGGTTTTCCCAAGGGGAAATGGCCAGCAGGGCGGACCATACCACGGTACTCACCTCGAGCGGCATACTGCTCGCCATAGGCGGCTGGAACGGCTACTCGTACCTGAACTCCACGGAAGCGATGTACTTCTCGTTCGATCCGGACAGCTTGGGTTTCGCGCCGAAAACGATGCGTAACCCGTACATCACCGGCGGCACCAGCTACTTCGCCCCCGAAACCGGGGAGAGGGCCACGCTGCTGGGCAACACCACTAATTTCCACGGCATTTCCGAGGCCTCGGGCGGCGGCTCGGGCTCGATGAACTCGTCCCAGCACAACCCCAGGGTCTATATACAGGCCGTGGACAATCCCAGCGGGTACATGACGGACATCACCGATACCATCTACGGCGCCAACAACCCCACCTGGGAAAACACGCTGTCTTCCATTACTACCACCAGCCCGGCCACGCTGCCCTACGGCTACTACCATATGCGCGTGGCCGCCAACGGCCAGTTCTCCAACGGCCGCGTCGTGCAGGTCACCATGCCCCGCCCGGCCGGCAAGCCTTCGGTACCTACGCCCAACCTGCTCTCTCCTTATTGGAGGGGAACCAGCTCCATAACCTGGACCTGGGGCAGCAACACCCTGTCCGGAGATGTGAACGGCTACGCTATCTACGCGGCCAGCAACAGCGTCTTCATCGACACCGTAGCTTTTACGCCCACCGTCACCTATCTCCAGGACAATCTGTCGCCCAACACCCAGGGCTCGCTGCTGGTGAACGGCTACAACCTGGGCGGCGGCGGCGAGCTTACCGCCTCGGGCACTTATTACACCCTTGCCTCTTCGGCCACCAACCTTACCGTTATCAATTCCGAGTTCACTTCCGCCACGCTCGTCTGGGACAGCAACGGGAACTCGGACAAGACCGCCTACCAGATAACGCTGTGCCCGGGCAACGATTTCTACGACCCGGCCTCCGTTTCCACGGCCGTCTGGTTCAGCGACAACCACACGGAGACCACCGCCGTGATCAGCAACCTGCAGCCCAGCGTGACGTATTATTTCAGGGTGCAGGCGCAGAACGGGGAATTCCCAACGTTCTCCTACGGGCAGGGCGGGGTGAAAGCCGCGTTCAGCAACAGCGTGTCCACCATTACGGTCGGCGGCATCGCGAACCTCTCCGGCGTGGCCATCAGCACCGCGGCCATCGCCTGGTCCTGGGCCGCCTCCGCCGGCACCGGCATCTATTTCGAGATCTACGACATCTCCAGCGCCACGCCGCGCCTTATTTCCTCCACCACGGTGAACACCCAGATAACTCAGCAGGAGGCCGGCATGTTCCCCGACCGGCCATACAAGATACGGGTCAACGCCGCGCACGACCCCTACGGGTACGGGAAACTGCGGGGGCCGTCCTCGGATTCCCCGGTAGTTTACACGCTGGCGGCGGTGCCTACGGCGGGAGTTCCCAGCGCCCTGGTGCCGGGCACCGGCACCATCACCGCGTACTGGCAGGAGAGCGGCAATTCCACCTCCACCGTTTATAACGTGGACCTGTCCACTACGCCCAACTTCGTGTATCTTGCCTCCACTACCTATGTGAACGGCAACACCACCGCATTCCCGGATCTGTATCCGAACATGCAGTATTACGCGCGGGTAAAAGCCATAAACGGCGACGGGGTGGAAACGTCCTCGGCCTCCTTGGGAGCTAAATACACACTCGCCAAGAAACCGGCGGGCGTCAAGGCGGTCACGTCCCTGTCGGGCGTCACCCTTTCCTGGAGCTCCGACGGCAACGCGCCCGACACCGCCTACCAGGTGCGGGGCACCACGTACACCGACTTCGACCACGATTTCGTCGTTTATAAGGCGTTCGGGCGCCTCTATTACGACACGTCCCTTTCCATCAACGGGCTGATGACCGACACCGATTACCTCTTCGACGTGGAAGCCCTCAACGGCGACGGAGTGCCCTCCGGGACCTCCAGCGTATCGCCCTCGCCGGTGCGCACCGACCCCGGCCCCGAGAACGAAGCTCCCGGCTCTATCGGCGGCACCAGCGACCCCTCCAAAGACGTTGTCATCAGCGGCACGCTGCCCAACGGCAGGGTCATCTCGATGAGCGTTCCGGCCGGCGCCTTCCCCGAGGCCATCGGGCTTTCCATAGCCTCCTCCACCGTTAATTCCTGCGGCCAGACCATAGCCACGGTCGCCCTGAAGCTTTACAGCGAGCGCAAAACGCAGCCGGAAATGCCCATTACCCTCTCGTTCAATTACACCCTGGCCGAGTCGCTCGCCGGCATACAGGCCAACGCCCCGCGCATCGTGCTGGCCCGGTTCAACCCGGACAACGGCGACTGCCTGCCGCTTGAAACCGTGCTCGACACCGGCAACAGGCTCGTTACGGCCACGCTGAACCACTTCAGCGATTTCCAGCTTATAGTGAAGGCCGCGGTGTCCGACCTGAAGAGCATGCGGGTCTATCCGAACCCGTTCTTCACGAACCGCGGCAACGGCTACGTTACCATAGATCCCGTCCCGGCCAACTCCAAGATACGCATCTACACCCTTTCCGGCGATAAGGTATGGGAAGGCGCGGCCGGGACCACCGGCGTAATAATCTGGAAAGGCGTCAATAAGTCCGGTGAGCAGGTGGCCAGCGGCATTTACCTGGCGGTAATAGATTCCTCCTCCGGGAAAAAGGTAACGAAGATAGCGGTGGAAAGATAATATGGAAACCCGCCCGCTTCAGAAACTGACTTCAATAACGGCCGCGGCCGCGCTGCTCGCCTGCGCCGCGCTGAAGCCGCTCTGCGCCGCCGAGGACCCCAGGTACTTCGATAAAAAGGCCATCGGCACCACTACGGCCGATTTTCTGAACCTGCCCGTGGGCGCCAGGGCCGCGGGCATGGGGGGAGCTTATTCCGCCATCAGCGAAGAAGCCTCCGGCGTCTATTGGAACCCGGCCGGCCTGGTGCAGATCCCCAAACTGTCGGCCGTCTTCATGCGCGCGCAGTACATCGACGACATAAGCTACCAGTACGCGGCCTACGCGCACCGCCTCTCCTACGATTCCGTGATCGGCGTCTCGGCGCTGATGACCGACATAGGCGCGATAACCCGCACCGACATCTCCAACAACACGCTGGGCTCGTTCACGCCGCAGGACCAGGTGTTCACGCTGGCCTACAGCAAGGCCATCCTGGAATTTTCCGACAAGGACATAGACGTGGCCGTGGGCGTTTCCGGCAAATACATCAAGTCGCGCATCCTGCACTCGGCAGAGAGCTACGCGATGGATATCGGCGTGATGACCTACAATTTCGGCGACATTCCCTACCGCCTGGCCGTCACGGCCTCGAACATGGGCGGGGGGCTTAGCTACGACGAAGAATCCAACCCGCTGCCGCTCACCTTCAAGATGGGCGCCGCGGTAAGCCCTTTCCGCAACATGCTGCTGGCCACCGACGTGGTGTTCCCCAAGCAGAACTCGCCCAACGTGCTGTTCGGCGGCGAGCTGGCCCTGACCCCCAACGAGCTCACCCGCCTGTGCGTGCGCGCCGGCCTGAACATGCAGGAGCTGCACGACGGTCTTAACGGCTTCTCGATGGGCCTGGGCGCCACGCTGCACTTCTTTACGCTGGACTACGCCTTCATCCCGATGGGGGAACTGGGTTCCACCCACAGGATCTCCATCACCTTCGACTTCCCCTTCAGGAGCCCCATCTTCCAGCGCAGGGACCGCTCGATCTTCACGAAGATGAAGGGCATCTCGTTCAAATAAGCCCTCAGGGGCACCCCGGGCGCGAACCTCCGGAGACGCGGGCCTGCGGCCGCGTCCGCTTAAGCGGCGCGGTTGACACTGGTGGGCAAATATTATAGATTTCTAAATCCTTTAATAAATGAAAGCACTCGGACAACACCTCATACTTGAATTTTACGGCTGCAATCCAGCCGCCCTGTCTTCCGTGGCCAAGGTACAGGAAGCCATGCTCAAGGCCGCCCGCTCCGCCGGGGCCACGGTCATAGACTCCGTCTTTCACAACTTCAAGCCGCACGGCGTTTCCGGGGTGGTAGTGATAGCCCAGTCCCACTTCGCCATCCATACCTGGCCCGAGCACCGTTACGCCTCGGCCGACCTGTTCACCTGCGGGGAAAAAATAAAGCCGTGGAAGGCGTTCAACACCGTGAAAAAACTTTTCAAGGCCGCCAGCTTCAGCGTGATCAACCTCGAAAGGGGGCTGCTGCCCGAATAAGACATGAAAAAAAGCCCCGATCTCGACTGGATAAAGAATTCACGGAGCGTCCTGCCCGCCGGGGACTGGTTCGTGGAATTCTTCACGCCCGGGGAACTGCACGCGCACCGGGCGCTCAAGGTGCTGGAGACCTCCGCCTCGGCCTTCCAGAAAGCCGCCCTTTTAAAGACCAGCGCCTTCGGCCCGGTGCTGGTCATAGACGGCGAAACGCAGTCGAGCGCCCTCGACGAGTCCTTCTACCACGAATCCCTGGTCTGCCCGGCGCTGCTGGCGCACCCGCGGCCGCGCACCGCGCTGATCCTGGGCGGGGGCGAAGGCGCCACGGCCAGGGAAATACTCAACTCCCCTGCCATCGAGCGGGTGGTGATGGCCGACATCGACCACAACATCCTGCGCTTCGCGCGCAAGCATCTCGGCGCCTGGCACCGCGGCGCCTTCGAGGACCCGCGCCTGCGCCTGCTGGTGCAGGACGCGAAAAAGCTCGTCGAGCACACTTGCCTCAAATTCGACCTTATCTACGCGGACCTGCCCAGCCCCATCGAGCACGGGCCCGCCTACGAGCTTTACACCCTTGAATTCTACCGCCGCGTGAAAGCGCTGCTGGCGCCCGGCGGCAGCTTCACCACGCACGCCGGCCCCGGCACGCCGCTGCAGTTCGAGCTGCATGCCGCGCTGCATAACACGCTGCGGCGCGTCTTCGGGATAGTGCGCAGCTACACGGCCTACATTCCCTCTTACGATATGCCCTGGAGCTTCCTTTACTGCGCCGACCGGGGGCCGTCTCCCGACGCCATGAAGCCCGCGGCGCTGGATAAGGCGGCCGCCGGGCTCAAGCGGCCGCTCAAATACCACGACGGCCGGTCCATAACCGGGGCCTTCTGTCTGCCGAAGTACTACAAGGACAGGATCCGGGCCTCCCGCGCGCTTATAACCCATGCGCGCCCCATGTTTTTCACCACGTCCCAGAGGAGCAAAATATGAAATCAAGCAGCAAAAAAACAAAAAAGACCGTAAAAAAAGCCGCCGTTAAAAAGCCGGCGGCCAGGAAAAGCCCGGCCAAAGCCAAACCCGCGGCCAAAGCCAAACCCGCGCCCAAAGCCAAACCCGCCCCCAAAGCCAAACCCGCGCCCAAAGCCAAACCCGCGGCCGCAAAAGCGCCGGCCGCCGGCGGCAAACTTACCAGCCAGGAGCTGGCCGCCATAGCCGCCACCCTCAACACCATGAGAACGGACATCGCCAAAAGCGTAGAGGACAAGAAGAACCTGGACATGCTGGAGCCGGACGGCGGGGACTCCATCGACCAGGCCACCCGCAGCCTCGACAAAGAGATCCTCTTCGAACTGTCGGACAACGAAAGGAAAATGCTGGGCGATATAGAGGCAGCTCTCAGGAAAATGGAGAAAGGCACTTACGGGCTGTGCGAACACTGCAAGAACGGCATAGAGAAGAAGCGCATAAAAGCGATACCTTCCGCCCGCTATTGCATCACCTGCCAGAGCGGCACCGAACTGAAACGCAGAGAATAACCTCCCTGCGCCGCAGGTAAAAGCAAAAAGCCCCGCGTTACGCGCGGGGCTTTCTGTTTTTCGCGGCCGCTCTTCTACTGCTCAGGGGCGGGAACTCTGGAGCCGACCTCCACCTGCGTCTTGCGCCAGTTCCGGGCTTTCGCGGTGATAAGGAAGGTCCTGCCGTTGGACATGATGACCAGCGTGTCCGGCTCCAGGTTCTGGTACAGCTCGGCCCTGACGGCGTTCACATTGCCGGTCAGCGCGGCCAGGCGCTTGAGGTCGCCGGTGTAATGGCCGGTATTGCGCAGGTAGAATTCCTCCAGTACGCCTAATTTGGAGATGGTCTTGTGCGCGGCGATTATCTGCGTTTTTTCGCCAGGGGAAAGCTTCATGATGTTGTTGTTTATCCAGGACCCGGCCAGGGTGGCCATCAGGCCCCAGGAACAGGCCAGCACCAGGCCGCTGGCGAGGTCGCCGCGCTCGCGGACGCTCATCACCCGGCTGCCCGCTATGTAGTCGTGCAACGCCCTTTTCTCGGGCGTGAACAGCGCGGCGATATAGCCGAGATTAAGCGTGGCGGAGCTCACGAAATAGGCCAGCGCCCGCGCGAAAGCCCGCCCCAGGGGCAGCGGGCCGCCGTCCCTGGCCTGCACCCGTATGTTCATGAGATATTTACCGAGGGTGGCCCGGCCGCCGGAAGACAGCAGCGCTTCATAGACGATATAGACCCCGATCCAGGCGAGCTTCATCCTGAATTCGTTGGCGGGGGTGGCGGTTATGCTGCCGGCCCTGACCAGGGAGGTAAAGGTCAGGTAATGAAAGAGCAGGAAAGGCGCCGCGTCTATCACGTAGGCCAGGAACCGTTCGTTAAAGCCGGCCGCGAACGGCCCCTCTTCCTCCGGCTGAATGAAATCCACCTGCAGGCCCGGCCCGGACCTGGCCTGGGGAGTGAAAACAAAATTTTCATTTTCCATAGAGCGCTCCGCCTTGGCGGCGCCGCTTAACGGCGCAGGCCTGCGTTTATTATATCAACTTGAGAGGCTGTTTGTCGCAGGCGCGGAAAGGCCCCGGACAATGTTTGAACGGGGGGGGGTAAATTGACTAAAATATAGCTATATGTGCAGAATGACCGCCGTGATCTCGAACGCCCCTTCGGACAGCTCCTACCTGCTGGCCGAAAGCCCTAAATGCCTGCTCGCGCAGGCGGACGCGGTGCCCGGCCGTTTCCAGGAGGACGGCTGGGGCGTGGGTTTTTTCAACGCCCGCGGCGTGCCGTCGGTAGTTAAAAGCGCCGGTCCCGCCCGCCTTGAAAAAAAGGCCTTCGCCAAAGCCGCGGCCGCCGCCGTTTCACGGGTGAGCGTGGCGCATCTGCGCGACGCCTCCAACCCCGGGAAAATAAACAAAAAACTGCTGATAGGCCGCGCCAACACCCAGCCGTTCTCCGGCGGAGAGCTGCTGTTCGCGCACAACGGCACCCTTTTCATAAAAGAGGAGATAAAAAGCCTGCTCGGCAAATACGCCGCCGGGGTCAAAGGCCTGAACGATTCCGAAGTCCTGTTCTGGCAGGTGGTGAAGATGCTGGACGTCTACGGCTCCCCCGTAAAAGCGCTGGAGATGGCGCTGGACGAGATACGCACGGTCTGGCTCTCCTGCAAGGACCGGTATCCGGGCCTGGAAGCGCCTTACCGCGGCCTTAATGTTTTCCTGGCGTCGAAGAACTCGCTGACCGTACTGTGCCATTATTCCGGCGCGTGGAGTTCCTCCGTTAAAAAGACCGGCGTGCCGGGCGGCAAAGCCGCCCTGATGACGCCGGGCTGGGGCTTCGGCAGCATAGCCTGGCGGCGCGACGGAGGCCGCGCGGTCTTCTCCAGCGAGCCCGCCGACGCACTGACAGGCTGGAAAAAAATGAACGACCTGCAGATCGCCCACGCCGAGATCAAAGGCGGGCGCCTCGGGCTGAAGTTCTCGGACATCAAAGGAGCTGCTCTATGAAATGGCTTTTCATGCTCGTTATCTTTATAGGCGGGGTTTTCTACCTGATGAACCAGCGCAAGCAGGACGCCATAAACGACGAGAAGATCCGCCTGGCCAAGACCGACCAGATAAAGGTGGCCGAACCGACCCTCCCGGAGACGCAGGAAAAAAGCTCCGCGCTGAAATTCTCGCCGCAGACCATCGCCACGCTGCGCGGGCTGACCACGGATTCCAACGAGAAAGTGCGGCTGGCTGCGGTGGACCTGCTCTGGCAGATCCAGGACGAGAACGTGAGCGAAGTGATAAAGTCCATGTTCGAGACCGAGACCGAGGCCTCCACGAAAAAACAGCTGATAGACATACTGCAGCAGAACAAAAGCCTGCTGAGCCTGGCGCTGATAGCCGAGGCGCTCAAGGATTCCGACAAGGACATCCGCATAAAGGCCGTGCAGGCTATCGGCGGCTACGCCACCAAGGAGGCCATCCCGGCCCTCAGCCACGCCCTCAAGGATTACGACGAGGAAGTGCGCCTCGAAGCCCTGAAA
>JAPLKJ010000278.1 GCA_026388125.1 Elusimicrobiota bacterium | reverse complement strand
CAGACCGTGACCGGCGGCGGCTTCGGCGGCAAGGAAGACGTGCCCGCCCTGGTGGCGTCGCACGCGGCCATCTGCGCCGCGAAGGTAGGCAAACCAGTAAAACTTATCTACGGGCGCAAAGAAGATTTCCAGAGCATGTCGAAACGCCACCCCGGCTGGGCGAAGGTGGCCTATGCCGCGGACAAGAACGGCCTGATCACCGCCTGCCGCGTAAAATACGTGCTCGACGGCGGTGCTTATTCCACGCTGTCGCCCATAGTGCTGTGGCGCGGCACCGTGCACGCCGCCGGGCCTTACAAGATAGCCAACGTGGACATAAAGACCTACGCCGCGGCCACCAATAAAGTGCCCTGCGGCGCTTTCCGCGGTTTCGGCCAGCCCCAGATCTGCTTCGCGCAGGAGTCGCTGATCGACGAGCTGGCGGAAAAGACAGGGCTCGACCCCGTGCAGTTCCGCCTGAAGAACATGCTGGAACCGGGCGATAAGACCGTTACGGGCCAGAAGCTGAACTCCTGCTGCGGGCTGAAAGAGATAGTGCAGGCCGTGCGCCGGCGCAGCGGCTGGGATAAGAAGGTGAAGAACGGGGGGGCCGCGGCCGGAAACCCCGACGTGGTCACCGGCATAGGTTTTTCCGCCACTTATTACGGCGTGGGGCTGGGGGCCGGCGGCCGCTACCTGGACCGCGCTGGCGCCATGGTGAACATCTATAAAGATTCCTCGGTGAGCGTCAGTGTGGGCAACGCCGAGATGGGCCAGGGCGCCCTGACCGTGCTGGCGCAGATAGCCGCCGAAACGCTCAACGCGCCGTACGGGGGCGTGAAGGTGGAAGAGGTGGATTCCTCCAAAGTGCCGGATTCCGGCCCCACGGTGGCCAGCCGCACCACGCTGATGAGCGGCAACGCCATAGTGGACGCGGCCACGCCGCTGAGGGAGCGCATTTTTAAGACCGCCTTCGACCTGCTCGTAGCCGCGGGCGCGGACGCGTCGAAGCCGATGACGGCGGGCGGGGGCGTGTTCTCCATGGGTGGCAAGTCCGTGGAGTTCAAGCCGGTGGCGGCCGAGTGCTGGAAACGGCGCCTGAAGATGTGCGAGCAGGGCTGGTATACCGCGCCCCGCACCTCGTTCAAGAACGAGGACGGCCAGGGCGACGCCTACGTTATCTACTCCTATTCGGCCAACGCGGCCGAGGTGGAAGTGGACCTGAAGACGGGCGTGCTGAAAGTGAAAAAGATCTGGGCGGCCTACGATGTGGGCCGGATAGTGAACCCGCGGCTGGCCACGGGCCAGGCGCAGGGCGGCATACTGCAGGGCATGAGCTGGGCCGTTTACGAGAACCTGGTCTATAGGAACGGGATCATGGTGAACCCCAATTTCACGGATTATGTCATAGCTACTACCGCCGATAAACCCGAATATGATATAACTTTTATAGAAAAGCCGTATAAGGACGGGCCCTATCATGCCAAAGGCATGGGCGAGGTCCCGCTTATAGGCGTGGCCCCGGCCATCGCCAACGCGGTGAAGAACGCCTGCGGCGCCCGTGTGGCTTCCGTGCCGCTGCTGCCGGAAAAGATATGGAAGGAATTGAAGAAGGCTTGAGCGAGGGAATATCGAAATGAAAAACACTGTAAAAACTCTGTTCGCCGGGCTGCTGTTGCTTTCTTTTTTCTCCGCGGGGGTCCGCGCCGAGGATAAATACCTGCAGCTCGCCACGGAGATCAGCGAGGCCGGTTCCGAATTCCACGGGAAGAAAATAGCCATCATCCCGTTCTCCTACGCCGACAACAGGGCCGGGGCCACCAAGGACGGCTCCGTGATCTCCGAGCGGCTTACGATGAAATTCATCAACATGCATAAGTTCGAAGTCGTCGAGCGCGCCATGCTCGACAAGGTGATGGGCGAGCTGAAGCTGCAGTCCTCCGGCATGATGGACGCCACCTCCACGCAGCAGCTCGGCAAGCTGCTGGGCGTGCAGGCCATAATCACCGGCACCCTGGTAGAGACCTCGGACGGCCAGATAGAAGTTAACGCGCGCCTGATAAAGACCGAGACCGCGCAGGCTATCGGCGCTTCGCAGGTTACCGTGCAGAAGAACTGGATGGGCGACGCCTCCAGCGCCCCGCAGCAGCCCGCTTACCAGCCGGCCGCCTACCAGCAGCCGGCTTACCAGCCGCAGCCGGATTATCAGCAGCCGGTTGCGAAGTCTTACGTCCGGCAGCGCGGTACTTACGAATACGGCTATTTCGATATTTTCCTGGGCATGGGCTCTCCCAACATGGCGCTGGAATTCTACAACTCCTTAAGCACGATACGGCTCGACAATACCGGTTCCAACGATCTGGGCGTACAGCTCATAGGCGCCAGCGGTTCCCAATATTATAGTTCCGTCAAATTCGACAAACTTAAAACTGCCGGGTTCGGCCCGCTGGTAATGAGAGTTGGCGGCTATGGCAACGGGAATATGGGCGGAGCTTTTGAATTCGGGCTGGAAAAGCGCAATATAGTTCCGCAGAATACCACCTGGAGGCTTAATAACGGGGCCCCGTACAATTTTTCTTTCGGCAAAAGCGATTACCTCACCGTTACCTCGTTCTATATGGCCGGCGACCTGATGATACGGTTCGCCAAAAAAACAACGGTCGAACCTTACATGGGTATCGGGCTCGGTTTTTCGCTCAACGCCATAAATATGCCGTATGTAAAAGGCTATACGAATTCCGCCTACAAGACAACGCCCACGGACGATTTCGGGCTGGGCCTGGTCTTAAATGTCCCTTTCGGCGTGAGGCTGCAGATAGCCGACAAGACGCAGCTGGTGGCCGAGCTGCGCTACCAGCTCAACACAATGTTCTTCGACAGGGGTATAACCTCCGAAAGGGACGTGCTGACCGTAAGCGGCGTGTATTTCAACGTGGGAATGGGCTTTGATTTCTAAGAAAGGATGAAGCCGATGTCCGCTAAGAAAAACACTACCCCGGCCGTTTTCGCGCTGAGCAGCACCGTAAACGGGCAAAGAACGGAGCTGGAAATACCCTCTTCCCTTTCTTTGCTGGATCTCATCCGCGAAACCCTCGGGCTGAAGGGCACCAAAGAAGGCTGCGGCGAAGGCGAATGCGGCGCCTGCATGGTGCTGGTGGACGGGCGGGCGGTTAACGCCTGCCTGATGATGGCCGTGCAGCTGCACGGCAAAGAGCTCGTTACCATTGAAGGCATAAAAGGCAAGGCCGGCGGCCTGCACCCGCTGCAGAAGACTTTTATGGCGGAAGGCGCCGTGCAGTGCGGGTTCTGCACTCCCGGCCTGATAATCGCCTCGGAGGCGCTGCTGCGCCGCAAACCCAAAGCCACTCTTGAAGATATTAAACTCGAGCTTACCGGGAACCTCTGCCGCTGCACCGGCTATGAAAAGGTGCTGTCGGCGGTGGAAAAAGCCCGCGGGAAGTAAAATGCCTGAGATCATAGTAAAACCCCTGAACCTTAAAGAACTCTGGAAAGCGCTGCCGGGCCTCCCGGCCGCCCGCCGCTACCTTGCCGGCGGCACGGATATAGTGACGGCCGATAACGCCGGCGCCGAAAGCTCGGAATGCTGGATAGATATAAGCGATCTGCCCGAGCTGGGGACCATAAAAGAGACCGCCGGCGCGCTGTTCATCGGTTCCGGCGTTAAAATTTCAGAAATAGAGAAGTCCAAAGCGGCCCGCAAATGGTGCCCGGCGCTGCTGGCCGCCATCCCGCATTTCGCCAGCCCGTCGCTGAGGAACATGGCCACGCTGGGCGGCAACGCCGCCAACGGCAGCCCCTGCGCCGACGGCGTGTGCGCGCTGGTGGCCGAAGGGGCGTACGTGCTGCTGGCGCTCAAGGGCAGAAAACGCCGCCTGCCGCTGAGGGAACTGTTCCTCGGGCCCAAGCGGACCGCGCTGAAAAAGGACGAGCTTATACTGGCTTTTGAAATCCCGAAGCGCCCGCACGCCGGGGTTTACCTGAAGCTGGGGCCGCGCGCCTATTTCGGCATCTCCAAAGCGGCGGTGGCCCTGGCGGCGGAACTCTCCGGCGGGACCATCAAAAGGGCCGTGGTGGCGCTGGGCTCGGTAGCGCCGGTGCCGCTGCTGGCCGTAAAAACCTCGGCCTGGCTGGCCGGCAGGCAGCTTTCGCCGCAGACCGCGGCCTCCGCCGCGGCTATGGTGAAGACCGAAGTCTCGCCCATAACCGATACCCGCAGCGAGGCGGAGTACCGCAGGGAAATGTGCGGCGTTCTGCTGGAGCGCGCCCTCGGCGGCCTGCGCTGAATCGGATACCTTCTCCCGGACCACGAATGAAAAAATTGCTTGCCGCCGTTCTTCTGGCCTGCCCCTGCGCCGCAGCCGCGCAAACCGCCGCCTCCGATCCCCTGCTGGACGCGCTTAAGACCGAACTGGCCCGCAGCGTTGCGGGCCTCGCGAACGCCGAAGCCGCCCCGCTCTATTACCTGGGCTACGAAGCCTACGACAGGACCTCTTATTCCCTCTCGGCCCGTTTGGGCGCGCTGTACAGCGATGACGACTCCCGCAGCCGCCAGCTGGACGTGGACGCGCGGGCGGGTTCTCCGGAACTGGACAACACGCATGAAGTAAAGGGCGCCAACTCCTCCGGCAATTCCAAACAGCAGGAATATTTCAACCTGCCGGTGGAGGACGACCCCGCGCCGCTGCGCGCCGAGATCTGGAGCCTCACCGACCGGGCGTACAAAGCCGCGCAGGACCAGTACGCGAAAGTGAAGATGAACAAGAGCGTGACGGCGGAGGAAGAGGATAAGTCCGACGATTTTACCCCGGAGGGGGCCGCCGTATTCTATGAAAGGGCCGCTTTCCCGGAAATAGACAAGGCCAAATTCCGGGTGATGGCGCGCCGGCTTTCCGAGAAGTTCAAACCTTACGATTTCCTCTACAGCTCCGAAGTGCGCCTGATAGCGGATACGGTGAACCGCTACATGGTGAATTCGGAAAGTTCCAGCATAGTCACAGGCAACACCTACGTGCGCTTCATGTACTCGCTTTACACCCGCACCCCCGACGGCATGGACCTTTCCCGGCTGAAGATCTACGACTCCGACAGGCCCGGCGAGGTTCCCGACGAGGCGGCGATAGCCAAAGATATAGACGATTCCATAGCCGAGCTCAAGGCGCTGCGCGCCGCCCCGCCGGAGCAGCCTTACAGCGGCCCGGTGCTGCTCGACAGCCGCGCGGCCGGGGTTTTCTTCCACGAGATACTGGGCCACCGCATGGAAGGGCACCGCCAGAAGAGCGAGGATTCCGGCCAGACCTTCGCGAAGAAAGTGGGCCAGCCCATAATGCCCTCCTTCCTGAGCGTCTACGACGACCCGACCCTGTACCGCTACGGCAGCCAGTTCCTGCGCGGCTTTTACCGCTTCGACGACGAGGCCGTGCCGGCGCGCAAGGCCGTGCTGGTGGACAAAGGCGTGCTCAAAGGTTTCCTGATGGGCCGCTCGCCCATAAAGAACTTCCCGGTTTCCAACGGCCACGGCCGCCGCAGCGACGGGCACGGCGCGGTGGCGCGCATGGGCAACCTGATAGTGGTGTCCACCAGGACCGTCCCCTACGCCGAACTGCGCCGGGCGCTGGTGAGGGAAGTTAAAAAGGCCCGTAAACCCTACGGCCTTATAGTTTCCGATATCGCCGGCGGGTTCACCATCACCGACCGCTACCTGCCGCAGAGCTTTTCGGTGAGCGTGACCATGGGCTACAAGGTCTATGCCGACGGCCGCCCGGACGAACCGGTGCGCGGGCTTAACCTTATAGGCACGCCGCTGCAGACCTTCGCGCGCATCCTGCTCACCGGCGACGACTACGGGGTCTTTAACGGCACCTGCGGCGCCGAGTCCGGCTGGGTGCCGGTCTCCGCGGTGGCGCCCAGCCTGCTTTTCTCCGAGATCGAGACCGAGAAAGTGCAGAAATCCAACGACAGGCCGCCGGTGCTCAAGCCGCCTTTTACGGACACACGACCATGAACAGACCAGCGGCCGCCCTGCTTTTGCTCTTTTTAGCCGCCGCGCCGGCCGCGGCCGGCACGGACGTGGTGCTGAAGGCCATGTCCGACGAGATGCAGCGCACCGCGCAAAGCCTGCAGATGGACAGCCTGGACAGGCCGTATTTCGCGTCCTATTACGTGATGGATTCCACCGAGGATTCTATCTCCGCCGTGTTCGGTTCGCTGCGGGACGACCGGCGCTATATCTCGCGCGACGCCACCGTGGACCTGCGCGTGGGCACTATGAGCTTCGACAGCTCCGGCTACGTGGGGCAGGATTTCAACGGCTACAAGCCCGGCACCGACTCCCTCAACGAGGAGGACGGTTACGACGCGCTGCGCTTTTCGCTGTGGTCGCTGACCGACGACGCGTACAAGAAGGCCCTGGAGAAATATTCGCAGAAGAAAGCCTACCAGCAGAAGAAGAACATCTCCGAGCTGTACGGCGATCTGTCCGCGGAAAAGCCGGAGTCCTACTATTCTGACAGGGAAAAAGCGGAGCCTTTCGACGCCCCGGCCTGGCGCGCGAACATAAAGGCCCTTTCGGCCGTCTTCCGCAAATATCCCAAGATACAGGGCTCGCAGGTGGTCTTTTCCAGGACGCTGCGCACGGTGCGCTTCGTCAACAGCGAGGGCACGCGCTACCGCTACTGGTGGGACAAGTTCAGTCTGGACGTCCGGGCCTCGGTGCAGGACCGGACCGGCCTGCGCCTCTCCGACGAGAAAAAATACTCCTGGCGCTCCCTGGCCGCCGTGCCGCCTTTCGAAAAACTGGCCGCCGAGACGGAGGCTTTCGCCCGCGACATGAGCTACCTGGTGGACTCCTCCAGCGCGGAGGTTTACCTGGGGCCGGTGCTGTTCGAGGGCCAGGCGGCGGCGGAGTTCCTCAACCAGCTGTTCGTCCGGAACATTTCGTTCGCCCGCGTGCCCTGGGCCGACCATGAGGACTGGGTGCGCTATTACATAGATTCCGGGGACCTTACCAAGAAGCTCAATATGCGCGTGCTGCCGGCTTTCATGAGCGTCACCGACGAGCCGGGGACTTTGACGTACGAAGGCGCGGAACTGAACGGGAGCTACCCCATAGACAACGAAGGCGTGCGCCCGGCCCCGCTGGAGCTGGTGAAGAACGGGAAATTGACCGGGTTCTACATGAGCCGCGCTCCTGTGAAGGAATACCGCAATTCCAACGGCCACGCGCGGGGGTTCCTGAATGAATTCCCCACGCCGCGCCCGGGCAACGTGTTCTTCGCCGTCAATCCGGAAAAGCGCGCGCCCCTGCCGGCGCTGAAGAAAGAACTGCTCAGGCTGGCCGCCGAGAGCGGCCTGGAATACGCGCTGCTGGTGCGCCGCCTGGATACCGAGGACGCCAAAAAAAGCGAGGACCTGCTGGCCGGGCCGGTGCTGGCCTACAAGGTAAGCGTGAAGAACGGTTCCGAAACCATAGTCGGCGGGGCGGAATGGACAGGCGTTACCTTCCGGGCGCTGCGCGACATCCTGCTTGTTTCGGACAAGGACTACGTGTATAATTTTTACCAGCCGGGGCCTTTCCTGTACGACCGCGGCTATGTGCCGGTCTCTCTGGTGGCGCCCGCCGCGCTGCTGGTGCAGGAAATGGAACTGAAGCCCACGGACAGCAAGCCGGACCGGCAGCCCTATCTGCCGCATCCGTATTTCGGCGCCAAGTAAGCCGCCGGGCGCGGCGTGAACGGTTTTTGTACCCTTAATCTCTGGAGGTGCGGATGAAAAATATCAAGTATTACGCTTTCCCTTCCACCGCGAAGGAAGCGGTAGCGCTGCTGCTGAATAAAAAATACAAGGCCATGGCGCTGGCCGGCGGCACGCTGGTGGCGAAAACGCTGCCGGACACTGTCGAGACCTACCTCGACATCCGTAACGTCCCCATCAAGGGCATAAAACTGCAGGGGGGGAACCTGGTCATAGGCGCCGGCGCCACCTTCGACGAGATAGACCGCTCGAAATTGTGCCGGAGCTGGGCCGGCGGAGTGCTCTCGGCGGCGGCCGCCAAGTGCTCCAGCCAGCTGATACGCAATATGGCCACCATCGGCGGCAATATCGCGCGCCCGCATTCGTTCAATATTTTCCCGGTGGTGCTGCTGGGCCTGGACGCCAAGGTGCGGCTGGCGGTGCGCTCCGGCGCCAAACTGACGGACCTGCCGGGCCTGTACGCCGCAAGCCTGGGCCTGCGGCCCGGCCTGGACAGCCTGATAACCGAAATTATCATACCGGCCAAGACCAGAAAATGGCGCTGCGAATTCATCAAGCTGGCGAAGACCGAATCCAGCTGGGAATCCTACATCAAGCTGTTCTTCTCCCTCGAGAAGAAAGGCAGGGCCGTGCAGAGCCGCATCTGCGTGGGCGCGCTGTCGCCCAAGCCTTTCCGGGCCCTTTCCACCGAAGCGGCCATAGCCGCCGGGGCGGCGCCGCAAGATTGCGCCGCCGCTTTCGCGGCCGAGCTCGAAGCCGCGCGCGCGGGTGAGTACCGCTCGGCGGCCGCGTCGAGCCTGCTCAGGCGGTTCCTGGAGGCGGTAAAATGAACAACAAGAACATGATAGAGGCCAAAAAAGGTTTCTTCGAAATAACCCTCACCGTCAACGGCGAGCCGCTGGAGCTGGCCGTGAAGAACGGCGAGTTCCTGCTGGACGCGCTGCGCCGCCACGGCTGGAAAAGCGTGAAAAAAGGCTGCGACACCGGCGACTGCGGCTCCTGCACCGTGCTGCTCGACGGCAAGCCCGTGCTGGGCTGCCTGGTGCCGGCCGTCACAGCGCACGGCCGCGCGGTCACCACCATAGAAGGCCTGGGCACCGTGCGCAAACCGCACGCGCTGCAGGAGGCTTTCGTGGCGGCCGGGGCCGTGCAGTGCGGCTTCTGCATTCCGGGTATGATACTTTCCTCGAAGGCGCTGCTGGACGCCGTGCCCGCCCCCACCGAGGCCGAGATACGCAAGGCCCTGGACGGCAACCTGTGCCGCTGCACCGGCTACGTGAAGCAGGTGGAGGCCGTAAAGAACGCCGCCAAAAAACTGGCCGGCAAGCGGCGCGCTTGAAAGAACGCGGTCAATTCTAATTTATCCGGGAGAAACTATGGACGCTACAAAACTTAAGGTGGTGAACAAGCCGGTGACGAAGATGGACGCTCTGGGCCTGGCCTGCGGCGAGCCGGCCTTTACGGACGATATGGATTTCAACGGCCTGCTCCACGCCAAGCTCCTGTGGAGCCCGCACGCGCACGCGCGGATAAAGAAAATAGACGTTTCCGAGGCGCTGAAGGTGCCCGGCGTGAAAGCCGTGCTGACCTACAAGGACCTGCCGCGCGTGCCGCATACCACCGCCGGCCAGGGCTACCCGGAGCCGTCGCCGTACGATACCTACACGCTGGATAATAAAGTGCGCTACGTGGGCGACCGCGTGGCCGCCGTGGCGGCCGAGACCGTAGAAGCGGCGCATGAGGCCGTGCTGAAGATAAAAGTGGATTACGAGATACTCCCGGCCGTGCTGAACACCTTCGACGCCATGAAGGACGGCGCCCCGGTGATCCACGACGAGGAGGATTCCAAGAACATCCCCGACGCGCAGCATAATATCGCCGCCAAGTTCGACTTCGAAGTAAAGAACGGCGACTGGTTCAAGGAAGCTGACCATATCTTCGAGCACAGCTGGACCATACCTTACCTGCAGCACTGCGCCATAGAGCCGCATATTTCCATAGCCTATTTCGACAACACCGGCCGCCTGGTGCTGCGCACCTCCACGCAGGTGCCTTTCCACGTGCGCCGCATTGTGGCGCAGGCGCTCAAGATCCCGGTAAAGAACATCCGCGTGATAAAGCCCCGCATAGGCGGCGGCTTCGGCTCCAAGCAGGAAGTGCTGGAAGACATTGTGGCCGCGCTGGCGCTGAAGACCGGCAAGCCCGTTAAGCTGGAATACACGCGTAAGGAAACTTTCATCTCGTCGCGCACCCGCCACCCGGCCACGTGCCGCATGAAGGCCGGCGTTAAAAAGGACGGCACCATAACCGACGCCGAGATGGAGATAACGCTCAACACCGGCGCCTACGGCTCCCACGCGCTCACCGTGATGATGTGCTCCGGTTCGCACACCATCCCCATGTACCGCGTGAAGAACAATATCCGCTTCATAGGCCGCAGCGTGTACACCAATATGCCGGTGGCCGGGGCGTACCGCGGCTACGGCGCCACGCAGGGCTTCTTCGCCTGGGAATGCCTGATGGACATGATGGCGGCGAAGATCGGCATGGACCCCGTGGAGTTCCGCCGGATGAACTATATCAAGCTCGGCGAGGGCTCGCCGGTGTTCAAGGCCATGGGCGAGGGCCGCGAGGGCGTGGAACAGGTTATAACCTCCACCGGCCTGTTCGAGGCCATCAAGAAAGGCGTGGACGAAATAAAGTGGGCCGAGAAAAAGGCCAAATACGCCAGCCAGACCGGCCCCATCCGCCGCGGCGTGGGCGTGGCCTGCATGATGCAGGGCTCCGGCATCCCCGAAGTGGACATGGCCTCCGCCACCATGAAGATGAACGAGGACGGCTCGTTCAACCTGCTGGTAGGCGCGGCCGACCTGGGCACCGGGTCCGACACGATCCTGGCCCAGATAGCGGCCGAAGTGCTGGGCATCAAGGCCGACGACATAATTGTGACCTCCTCCGATACCGACATCACGCCGTTCGACGTGGGGGCCTATGCCTCCTCCACCACCTTTATCTCCGGCGGCGCGGTGAAGAAGACCGCCGAGCGGGTGCGGGACATGATCATAGAGGTGGGAGCGAAGATCCTCGACCAGAAGAAAGAGGACCTGCGCCTGGAGGGCGGCAAGGTGGTGGCCGCGGACGGCGTCTCCTGCTCCCTGTCAGAAGTGGCCAACACTTCGCTCTACTATTATAACCAGCACCAGATAACGGCTTCCGCCTCGCATTTCGCCCATACCTCGCCGCCGCCTTTCCAGGCGAACTTCGCCGACGTGGAAGTGGACACCGGGACCGGCAAGATAAAGATACTGGATTACGTCTCGTGCGTGGACTGCGGCACGGCCATCAACCCGCAGCTGGCCGAGGGCCAGAACGACGGCGCGGTGGTCAACGGCATCAGCCATACGCTGTCCGAGGAGATGGAGTTCTCCTCCAACGGCACGCCGCTCAACGCCAGCTTCCGCCGCTATAAGATACTTTCGGCTGCCGACACGCCCCCGGTGCGCACTTTCATCATCCCCACCTGGGAGCCCAACGGGCCTTTCGGCGCCAAATCTGTATCCGAGATAGGCATCAACGGTCCGCTGCCGGCGGTGGCCAACGCCGTCTATAACGCCTGCGGCATCTGGCTGTCCGAAGCGCCGTTCACGCCCGACAAGGTGCTGGCCGCGCTGAAGAAAAAAGGCTGACCGCGCCGCTGCGGCGCGAGCGGTTACAGGGAGGCCGGCTTTGCCGCGCAAAACTAAAGTATTGTCCGGACTGGCCGCCGCGGCCGTGGCCTGGCATCTGTTCGCCGGCATAGCTTTCATACGCTCCGCCGCGCCTGCCGCCGGAGAGCCCGCCCAGCTGGCCGGCGGCTACTCCTGCCTGGTTACCGGCAGCTGCCTGATGAACGCAGCGCAGTCCCCGCGGCTGGCGGAGCTGCTGTCTGCCCTGCCGCTTACGGCGCTCAAGCCACGAAGCTTCATCTCCCACCCCTATTTCGCCAACGTCATGCCGCACGCTTTCGGCGACCTGTTCCTGTACCAGAATTCGGTGCCGGCCGAGCGCCTGCTCAATACCTCGCGCTATTTCACTTTCTTTCTCTGGACCTTTCTGTTTATATTATTCCTTTATATCCTGGCGGCGGGCCTGGGCGGTACTGACGCGGCGCTGGCGGCCGTTATTATCTTTTGCTTCATGCCGGTTTTCCTGGCCAGCGATACCCGGGCCAGTACTGACGCCGCCGCCGCCGCTTTCTTCCTGGGCGCGGTAGCCGCGGCTTTCCGTTTTTGCCGCCAGCCGGCCGCCGCGGCGGTCCTTAAAAAGAAGTCGCGCCCTGTCGAAGGCCGCTTTTTGTTCCGCTGGGCGGCTTTGGCCGGCCTTCTGGCCGGCCTGGCCATGGCTTCCGGGTTCAGCATGGTATCGCTTGCGCCGCTTATAGCGGGCCTGTGGCTGGCGGACGCTTATCTGAACCGGGGGCTGAAGCCGAGGCGCGTTGCCTGGTACACTGTGGTTTTCCTGGCGCAAGCCGGTTTCATAGTGGCGCTGGTCTACCGGTTCCGGCCGGGGCTGTACCTGGAAGAATTTTCCGCCGCCCTGTCCGGGCTCGGGCAGGCCCGTTCCTATTTTGTCTGGGGGCATTACCCCACGGGCGGCGCGTGGTGGTCATTGCCGCTGGCTTTCGCCGTAAAAACGCCGCTGGCCGTTCTTTTCCTGGCCGGCGCCGGTATCTTCGCAAGATTCAAAAAGAACCGTGAATTCCTGCTCTGGGCCGCGGTCCCGCCCGCGGTTTATTTCGTTGTGCTGGCCGGTACCGGGCGGCCGGACTATGGCCACCTGCTGCCTATTATGCCTTTCGCGGCGCTGGCGGCCGGGCTGGGCGCCGACCACATAAACAAGGGGCGCAAATATTATCTTGCGGCCGTGGGAGTTCTGCTTTCACTCAGCTGGGGTTTTTTAATGTTCCGCGCGCACCCGCATTATACGGCGTATTTCAACGAGCTGGCCGGCGGCCCCGCCGGCGGGTACAGGTTCTTCGTGGAGTCCGCCCTGGACCGCGGGCAGGAGATAAAAACGCTGGCGGCTTATCTGGAACGGGAGGGGAACCCGCCGGTGATTCTTTCGTATTTCGGCGCGGCCCACCCGGAAAACTACGGCATTAAATACGTGCCTCTGGAAACTTCGGCGTATATAGAGCTGGCCGGTTCGGGCGCTTCCGTCTGTGCAACCGCTACGGAAACCGGCGGCATGAAAAAACTTCTGCTGGCCGTGTCCGCCACCAACCTGCAGGGCGTTTACTCGCCGGATAAAGAAACTTTCGCCTGGCTGAAGGTCCGCAAGCCCGTCTTTACCGCCGGTTATTCCATCTTCCTTTACGACCTAACCGCCGACCGCGACGGCATAGAAAGAATGGCCGCCCTGTTCGACCGTGAAGGCCGCAACGCCGAAGCCGACTGCCTCTATAAACGTGCGGGTGCGGCCGAACGCTGAAGCGCTCAATTACCGGACTGCCGCATAGTCAATGGTGTCTATCATCACCCTGCCTGAGCCTTAAGGCCTAAATTTCAGAAAGCTTTTAGCCGTGCCCGGCTGGGCCGTAAGAACTCTTCAACTATTCGTCTAATTTAGTAGACTATCTTTAACGGGCAATAGAATTTGCGTGTAAGGCCTGGCGTATTATGAAAAACTTTCTGGTGCCGGCTCTGTGCTCTTTCCTTTTCTCTGTGCCATGCGCGGCGGCGCCCTTTACGCCGAAAGCGTACATCAAGGCCGCGCTGGACGCCTCGCTGACCATGCGCAGGGCCGAGCAGACTTTCAGGCAGGCCGAAAACAACTATAAGAACACTATCCTGGACGCGGCGCTGCCCGCGTTCACTTTCAGCATGTCGGATACTTTTTACGGCGACCAGCAAACGGCGCCGCGCCTGAGCCGCGGCGACGTGGATTCCAGGCTGTCCGCGGCGTGGAACCTGTACGATTCCGCCGCCGGTCCGCTGTATAAAGTAAGAACGGCCAAGCTGGATTTTGAATCCGCCAGGCTCGTCCATCTTATAGCCAGGCAGAACGAGGCCGTAAAGGCGCTCAACCGGTTTTACTCGCTGTATTCGGCGCAGCAGAAGATAAGCATCGCCAAGATGAACCTGGAATCGCGCGAGCGCCAGTACAAGGACACCAACGAACAGTACCAGTCCGGCACGCGCAGCAAAATAGAAGTGACGCAGAGCGAGGGCGACAAGCTGCAGAGCGAGCTGGCGCTGGCGCAGGCCGAAGCCGCCGAGCGCAAAGCGCTGATGGCCTTCAACGAACTGATAGACGCCGAGCCGGACGCGCAGCAGGAAGTGCAGGTCAGCACCCAATCGGTCAAGATAGCGCTGCCGCTGCCCAAAGAGGACGTGGCCAGGGCGCTGGAGAACAATTTAAGCCTGCGGCAGCAGCTGCTGGCGCTGGACAAGACCAAACTTTCCACCCGCTCCGGCAGCCTGTCGAATTACCCGCGGGTGAAAGTGGACGCCGCCTGGGGCAAGTCGGCCCTGGGCATCCTGGGCACCAAGAGCGGCTCCTGGAGCGGCAACCCGTCCTACGGCCTGGGCGCCACTTTGAGCTTCCCGTTCGGCTTCGCCGGCGTGCAGAATTACCGGGAGCTGGATACGCAGAAAGCCGTGCTGGAGGCCGCCGAGCTCGAGCTTAAGAATTCCGTCCGCGCGCTGAAGACCAGCGTGCTGTCCGCGCAGAACGATATAGCGCTGCAGGTTAAATCCCGCCAGCTGCTGGAGTTCCAGGTGAACGCGCAGAAGGACGCCACGGACAACCTGCTTACCGAGTATTCGGTGGGCAACGCCGCTTTTCTGCAGCTGGACAGTTCTCAGACCAAGCTGCTGGACGCCAGCAACAGCCAGATAACCGCCCTCAACGACCTGGACCTGGCGCTGGCGGGCTACAAGGTGCTGCTGGGCGAGAGTTTTTGGGAGTGACTATGAAAAGAATTGTAAAACCGACGATCTGGATAGTGGTGCTCGCGCTGCTGGGCGCCGGGGGGTACGCCGGGTACGCCCGGTATAAGAAAATGTCCATACGCCCGGATATCGCGGATTTTCTGCGCACCGTCACCAAAGGCGACCTGAAGCTGGACCTGGAGGAATCGGGCGAGCTGGTGTCCCGCGACACGGTGGACGTTTTCCCGCCCAGCAAAGGTTTTATCGTCGAGATAGTCAAAAAAGAAGGCGAGTACGTGGAGAAGAACGAGAAGATCATGATGTTCAAGGGCGGCGAGCGCATAGATTCCACGCAGTACGTGCCGGTGCCCATAGTGGCCTCCCGCTCCGGCCTGCTCACCCGCTGCATCAGCCGCTACGGCCAGAGCGACGACGAGGTGCGCGAGGGCAAGCGCGTGGACAGCGCCGGCACCTGCGTGACCCGCATAGTGGACATGAAATCCCTGGCGGTGAACCTGAAGATCAGCGAGCTGGACATCTTCAAGCTGAAGCTGGGCATGCCCGTCTCCATCACCTTCACCTCCATCCCCGGCGAGAAATTCACCGGCAAGGTGGACGTTATCGCGCCGATGGCCGAGACCAAGTCCAGCAACTGGGGCGGCGGCGGCTCAAAAGTTTTCCGTGTGGTGATAAACATAGACAGGCCCACGCTGAAGATGCGCGTAGGCATGAGCTCGGTGGTGACCGCCAACATGCAGGCGAAGAAGAACGTGCTCAAGACGCCCATCGAAACCCTTTTCCAGGAAGGGCTGAACCATTTCGTTTACCGCCAGATCGAAGGCTACACGGCCGAGAAGCTGGAAGTGTTCCCCGGCCTGCGCTCGGAAGCCGAAGTGGAGCTGGCCGGCGGCAGCGTGAAGCCCGGGGACAAGCTGTTCACCGCCGCGCCGGAGACGCTTAAATAGATGAGCATAAGGTGCGTTGACCTTACCAAGACCTACGAGGGCGGCAAGGCCGGCTGGCCGGCCCTGCGCGGCGTCTCGTTCGAGATAAAGGCTGGTGAGTTCGTGGCCGTCACCGGCCATTCCGGCTGCGGCAAGTCCACGCTGCTCAACATCATAGGCCTGCTCGACGAGCCCACCGCCGGGCATTACGAGTTCAACGGGCGCAACGTCCTTTCCATGTCCGACCAGGAGCGTTCCGCGGCCCGGCTGGGGGAGATAGGTTTCGTGTTCCAGGCTTTCCACCTGCTCAACCGCCTGTCCGCCCTCGGCAACGTGTGCCTGCCGCTGATGTACGCCGGGGCCGACTCCGCCGAGATGAAAGAGCGCGCGGCCGCGCTGCTGCATAAGGTGGGGCTTAAAGGCAAAGAGCGCAAGACGCCGCTGGAGCTTTCCGGCGGCGAGCGCCAGCGCGTGGCCATAGCGCGGGCGCTGGCCAATTCCCCGAAGCTGCTGCTGGCCGACGAGCCCACCGGCAACCTGGATTCCGTTTCCAGCCGCGAGATAGTGGATATGCTGTTCGGGCTCAACGCCGAGGGCATCACCGTGGTGATGGTCACGCATGACAAGGAAATTTCCGCCAGGGCCAGGCGCAATATACGGCTGCGCGACGGGAGGCTGGAAGAATGAGGGCGCTGCTCAACGCGGTAAAGACCGGCTTCGCCGAGATCTGGGCGCATAAGATGCGCTCCGTGCTGAGCTTTCTGGCCATAGCGGCCGGTTCCGTGGTCTTCATAGACGCCTTCTCCGCCATTTTCGCCACCTACGACCGGCTGGAAAAGCAGAAGGAAGTTTCCGGCATGGCGCGGCTCAAGATAACGCAGAACTACAGCCAGACCTACGCCTCCCCGGACGATTACGTGGCGCCTCCCGCCTTCACCTACGACGACGTGGTCAGCTTCAGGGAAAAAATGCCCGAGTTCTACATGATCTCGCCCGAAGTGAAGGACTGGCACGACGTGGTGGAGTACGACGGCCGGCGCATGGTGACGAACCTGATGGGCGTCACCCCCGAATGGATCAAGCGCGATTTCGTCTACAAGCTCAGGGGCCGCTTCATCGACTGGCACGACATCGACAACAAGCTGCGGGTCTGCGTGCTGATGCGCAAGAGCGCGCCGCCGCCCACCAACGGCTTCTTCAAAAGCATGATGAAAAAATGGAATTTCACCCAGGGGTTCGACACCCTGGTGGCGCATAACGACCTGCTGGGGAAAACGCTGAAGATAGAAGGGTTCACTTTCACGGTGGTCGGGATCCTGGAGGAACTGCCCTATTCCAAGCGGCCCAACATTATCCTGGGCTCTTCCGGGGACTATAAGGTGCTGGCGCCGCTCACCACCCTTTCTCATTTTAATTTCATCAGCCCGGGCCAATCGCTGGACGTCAGCATAGATACCGGCGACGAAAAGACCTTCGACGAGTCCCTGCGGCGCATAAAGAACTTCCTGAAGATCCGCTACGGCGACGACGAATTCTTCATCATCGAGAACCAGCTGGAGCTTATCAGGGAGCGCATTGGGGACAGCATCAAGGCTTCGCTGGTCACGATCTCGCTGGGGATGCTGGCGTTCATCGCCGGCGGCATCGGCATCATGAACGTGACGCTGGCCACCGTGTTCGCGCGCACGAAAGAAATAGGCATACGCCGGGCCATCGGCGCCAGCCGCGGCGACATCATGCTGCAGTTCATCGTGGAAGCCGTGATGCTGGGGCTGATAGGCGGCGTGCTGGGCTCGGCCATAGGGTGGCTGTGGGGCGGGCCGGTAAAGATCATGGTCGGCATGGACCCGAGCGACATAAAAGCGTGGATGCCGCTGGTGTCGGTCCTCATCGCCGTGCTGACGGCTTTCGTGTTCGCCATCTATCCCGCGTGGGTGGCCGCCGGCCTGAAGCCCGCAGACGCGCTGCGGGCGGAGTAGCCGGGGAGGGGTGATGTTCAAAGAAATACTGCGGACGAAGCTTTTCAGGGCCGGGGCGGCCCTGCTGGTCGTTGGCGCCTCGCCGCTGCTGCTTTATCTCCTTTACGAGCTGGTTTCAGGCAGTACCGGCGGCAATCCCATAGGGCTGGGGCTGCTGTTCTTCGTCTCTTTCTGGCCGGCGGTCATCCTGATGGGCCTGGGCGCGCTTTCAGGCGCGCGCCGCTGCAGGAACGGCGGCAAACCTTTATAACTATGCCTAAAGTCAGGTCTTTCGCCCCCGTAGCCGGGCGCGGGGCCGCCGCACTTATACTGGGCAGCATGCCGGGCAGGGCTTCGCTGGAAGCCGGCGAGTATTACGCACACCCTCGCAACTTGTTCTGGCCGCTAGTTGCCGGGATCTTCGGCGGCGCGTTCCCTTCGTCCTATCCCGCGCGCCTGCGCCTTCTTAAAGCCAACCGTATAGCTCTCTGGGACGTCCTGCTCTCCTGCGTCCGCCCCGGCAGCGCGGATTCGGATATTGAAAAGTCCTCCATGCGGCCCAATGATCTCGCCGCTTTCTTCCGCCGCCATCCAGGCATAAAGCGGGTGTTCTTCAACGGCGCGAAAGCCGAGGAATGCTACAGAAAACATGTTCTGCCCTCGCTGCCGGCGGCTTTCGCGGGCCTGACGTACCGCCGCCTGCCGTCCACCAGCCCCGCCCACGCGGCGCTGTCCCGCGCGCGTAAAGCGGCCTTATGGAAGGCCGCCCTGACGCTGCCGGCATGAACCGGCCCGACCTTTTGTCTTAGAGGTAGCGGTAACCTTGAAATAGTCCGCTCCGAGCCGTATAAATGAAAACGGCCGGGAAGCTGCTCCCGGCCGTTCCCGCGGGCGCGCCGCTCAGCTTTCTACTTCGAACTCCTCTTTGCCGGCGCCGCAGACGGGGCAGACCCAGGTGGCGGGCAGTTTCTCGAAGGCGGTGCCGGGGGGGATGTTGTTGTCTGGATCTCCCACGGCGGGGTCATAGATGTAGCCGCAAAGCTTGCATACGTATTTTTTCATTTTTATCTCCTTTAAAACCGCGCTGGTCCAGCCTTAGACCAGCTCTTTGAGCCTGGCCAGCACCGCGTCGTAGTTGGGTTCCTGTGTAACTTCCGGTACCAGCTGCACGTACTGCACTATGCCGTTCTTGTCCACTATAAAGATGGCGCGGGCGAGCAGGCGCAGGTCTTTTATAAGTATGCCCCAGGCCTTGCCGAAGTCGGCCTTCTGGTAGTCCGAGAAAACGCGCACGGCCTTCACTCCGGCCGCCCCGCACCAGCGCTTCTGGGCGAAGGGCAGGTCCATGCTGACGGTCAGCACGCCCACGTCCGGGCCCAGCGCCTCGGCTTCCTTGTTGAAGCGGCGGGTCTGCAGGTCGCACACCGGGGTGTCCAGCGAGGGCACCGCGCTGATCACGGCCACTTTCCCGCCGTACACGCGCGAGAACTTCATGGGCAGCATGTCGTTGTCCGTAACTTTGAAGTCAGGGGCCGTCATGCCTACCTTGATCTCGTCGCCCTGCAGGACCATGGGGCGGCCCTGCATGGTGACGGTGCGCTTTACCGTTTCTTTCTTCACTTCTTCGTTGATATTTTCATCCATAAAAGTTCCTTATGTGTCCGTTTACCAGTTCGCCGCGAGTACTTCGAAGTAGGCTTTGGGGTGGGCGCAGGCCGGGCAGTTCTCCGGGGCCGCGTCGCCCTCGTGCGTGTAGCCGCAGTTGACGCAGCGCCAGACGGTCTTTTTGTCTTTCTTGAAAACTTTTCCTTCTTCCAGGTTCTTCAGGAAGCCGCGATAGCGCGCCTCGTGCTGCTTCTCGGCCACCGAAATGGCTTCGAAGGTCTTGGCTACAGGCTCGAAGCCCTCTTCGCGGGCGGTTTTGGCGAAAGCCGGGTACATGCTGCCCCACTCGTGGTTCTCGCCGTCGGCGGAAGCTTTGAGATTGGCTTTGGTGTCGGCTACCTTCCCGGCGGGAAAAGTGGCGGTTATGGCCAGGTCTCCGCCCTCGAGGAAGCTGAAAAAGCGCTTGGCGTGCTCTTTCTCCTGGTCAGCCGTTTCCTCAAAAGCCAGGCTTATCTGAATAAGGCCTTCCTTTTTTGCGGCGCTGGCGAAATAGGTGTAGCGGTTCCTGGCCTGCGATTCTCCCGCGAAGGCGGCAAGCAGGTTCTTTTCTGTCTGTGACCCTTTAAGCTTCATTTTTGTTCTCCTTTTCTTTACTTGTACGGGCAAAAGCGGGTTGCAGAATATTCTACAACATATCAAACATTGTTGCCGCGAATGCCGGCCCTGGTGAGGGCAAAGTCGTACTTCACCGGGTCGCCCGGCGAGATCTGCCTGAAGAACGCCGTTATTTCCGCGGCGGTTTTCATGGAGGTATCCTTGCGCGCGGTCATGCCCAGGCGCATGGCTACCTGCCGCATATGCGTGTCCAGCGGCACTATCAGCCCGGCGGCCGGCACGCGCTGCCAAACCCCGGGATCCACCGCGTCCCTGCGCGCCATCCAGCGCAGGTAAAGATTCACCCGCTTGAAGGAGCTCTTCAGTTCGGGGCACGGGGTAAGGCTGGGGGCGCAGCCGCGGGTATTGAAGCCGTTGATGAACGCGTAAATGGCCTTCTCCACCGTTGCCTCGCGTGCGTCGAGTCCCTTCAGGAACAGCGCCTCCAGCGAGCCGTGCGCCGCGCGGGCCTCTTTGATGTTCAGCAGGAAAACGGCCAGTTCGGCGCCGGTGGTGAAGCGGTGCTTGAAGGCGGAGAAAGTTTTTTTCAGCAGCGCCTTGTCCGCTTTCGCGAGCCAGCCCGCGGGGGACGGCCCCATGGGGCCCAGCACTTTCTCCACGCTTTTCAGTATCTGGTTCACGTTGCCGTAGGCCAGGCATGCCGCTATAAGTCCGACGGTCTCCCTGTCCGCCGGGCTTTTATAGCGCCAGACGAATTCCAGCGGGTCCGGGTGTATGAATTCCGGCCTGTTGTATTCGCGGTAGACTTTCTCGAAGTAACTTTTTCCGGGTGTCATGTTCAGCTCCGTATCACCGCTCTCCTGTTTAAGTCCGTAATTCTTATTTCCGCATCAAAAATTCCGGTATCCTGCCGTTGAGCGCCGCTTCAAAGCGGCGGTTGGTCCCGGCCAGCAGGTCGCCGAACACGGTGAGGACGTCGCGTACCCGGGCTTTCCTTGCCGGCCTTATATCGCCGGAATGTAGATGGCGAACGCGGCGCCGCCGCCCGGCTTGTTGTACGCGAAGATCCGCCCGTGCGCCTGCATCACCAGGCCGTAGACCGTGGACAGGCCCAGGCCCGTGCCGCTGCCTTTGGGCTTGGTGGTGAAAAATGGTTCGAAGAGGCGGGGCATGACGTTGTCGGGGATGCCGGGGCCCGTGTCCGAAACTTCAAGAACGGCGTACTGTCCCTCCGGCAGGGAGGGCGGCAGGTCTTTGGGCCCCGCGTTGCGGGTGCTGATGGTCAGCGTGCCGGAACCGGCCATGGCGTCCCTGGCGTTTACGGCCAGGTTCATCACGGCCTGCTTTATCTGCGCGGGGTCGGCGTTCACCTGGTTCAGGTCCTCGGCCAGCGCGTAGGCAGTAGTGACGTTCCTGCCCAGCAGGCTGTCCATCAGTATGCCCAGCTCTTTTAGCGGGGCGTTGAGCAGCAGCGGCACCGGTCTGGCGTCGCTGCGCCGGGTGAACATCATCAGCTGTTTTATCAGGGCGGCGTACTCCCTGGACGAGCGCATTATCTCCGTGGCGAGCTTCTCGCTGACGGACCCCGGCTTCAGGTCTTCGCCCACCAGGTCCATGGAGCCGATTATCACGGTGAGCAGATTGTTGAAATCGTGCGCGATCTGGCCGGCCATCAGGCCCAGGGATTCCAGCTTCTGGCTCTGGTTCAGCTGCTTCTCCAGCTCGGCTTCCCGGGTTATGTCGTGGCGCTGCGTTAAAAAATACTTGACCGTCCCGTCGGGGTCTTTTACGGGGTTTATCCTTATTTCCTCGGTGTAAAGGGTCCCGTCCTTGCGGCGGTTCACCAGGCGCCCGCTCCAGCGCCGCCCCGCTTTTAACGTCGCCCACATGTCCCCGTAAAATTCTTTCGGGTGCTCCCCGCTTTTAAGGATGTCCGGCTTTTTCCCGATAACTTCGGCGCTCGCGTACCCTGTGAGTTCTTCGAAAGCGGGATTAACGTACAGTATGATGCCTTCGGTGTCCGTAAGGAAGAAAGTTTCCCGGGTCTGCTCTATGGCTTTCAGGAGCATGCCGGCTATTTCGGGAGTTATTTGCATGCGGATATTGTACAAAAATAAGGTTACCGGCTCTTTCCCGGCCCGCCGTTCCGCAGCCGCGCGTACCGACGCTGGGCGAACATTGCGGGCGGATATTATTGTATATTATCCTTGAACACGGATTTTAGCCGGCGTCTGCCGCGCAGCACAGGAGAGCAAATGTCACCCACCTCTAAACGGCGTCCTTACAAGATCGCGCTTATTTCCACCCACGGCACCGGGAAAACCACCCTTTGCTTCGAAGTGGCGGCCGAGCTCAAGAAAAGGGGCCTGAAGGTTAAAGTGTTCTCCGAGATAGCCGCCGCGGCTTTTGAACAGGGCATTCCCATCAACGAGAACACCACGCTGCCGGCCCAGCTGTATATCCTGATGCAGCACATCACCGAGGAACTGCGGGCCGCCATCCGCAATTACCAGGTGGTGGTCTGCGACCGCAGCGTGTTCGACAACCTGGTCTATATGGAGCGGCGCTGCGGCAGCAACGCTTTCATCCGGGACTTCCTGCAGGGCTATGCCGAGAAGTTCCCGTACGACGTTATCTACAAGCTTCCCATGGTCGACGCCGAGATCACCGACGACGGCATAAGGGAAGCGCAGAACAAGGAATTCCAGACCGATATTTATCTGCGCCTGAACGCCCTGCTCGGGGACCTCGGGATCGAGCACCGGACGCTGCCCGCGCCGGTTTCCGAGCTGCGCAAGGAATGGGCCGACCTGATAGTGGGCGAAACGCTCAGGGCCGTAGGGGCGCATCCCGCCGTGAAAACCCCGCAGGAGGGCGGCAAAGTGGCCGGCGCCGCCGCCCATTAGGCAGCGGGAGGGGAACCCTGTGAAAGTACTTATAGCGGACGACGATCCTATCTTTATCTCCCTGATGGTGGATATCCTCTCCGGCGAGGGTTACGAGGTGGTGCAGGCGGAGAACGGGCGGGTGGCCTGGGAACAGCTGCAGGCGGAGGCCGTCGACCTGGCGGTGCTGGACATGAACATGCCGGACATGGACGGCGTAGAGCTCATAAAGCTCATCCGGGCGGACGAGAGATTCGCGAAACTTCCCGTGATGGTGCTGACCATAGGCTTCAGGGCCAAAGATATAGTGCAGGAGAACGATCCTTCCGTTACGGATTACATGACCAAGCCTTTCGACGTGGACGATATGCTGGCGAAAGTGAAGCAGATGCTGCCGGTCCGCTAAAGGTAAAAAAAACCGCCGCCGGGAATTCCCGGCGGCGGTTTTTTTATGGCCCGGCGGGCCGGCCCTTAATCGTTGGGCGATTTTATTTTGTTCTCGAGCAGGGCTTTGATCGCGAGCATGGTCCCGCTGTCCATTGTCCTGGTGGAATTCTCGAACCTTTTTACCCGGTCCAGCGCTTCCAGGAACTTCTGCATGC
>JAPLKJ010000201.1 GCA_026388125.1 Elusimicrobiota bacterium | reverse complement strand
CCCGCCGGCCGCAACCGGGTAACGCGGGCGTTTTGAATAATATATAATTTAATAATGATACCGCCTCCGGATAAAAAACTGTCCTGCGCCCGCCCCGTTGACCCCTGCGAACGCCTCCTGGCAGCCCTGGCCGGAGCGGACGGCAGTACGGCCCGCGGGAAGACGGTGGCGCTGGTCCTTCCTCCCTCACCGCAGCTCCCGACTCCCGGGCGGGAATTCCTGATAAGCGGGCCTTTCGAAGGCTTTACGGCCGTTGCAACCCTGGTGAAAAAGCTCGGTTATGACCTGAAAGTGCTGGATTGCAGGCCAGCCGGCTGCGAAAACATTGACCGGGCGGTAAAAGAGCTGGCCGCGGCGGACATAGTCGGAGTGGCCAGCTACTGTGACTCTTTCGTTTTCCTGCAAGCGCTGACGAAGGCGCTTAAAGAAGCCCGCCCCGAAAGACTGGTCTTCCTTGGCGGCCCGCTGGTCTCGTCCCTGCCGCAACTGCTGCTGGAAAGCACGGCCGCCGACTGCGCGGTGCTGGGCGAGGCGGAACTCACGCTGATAGAGTTCCTGGAGGCCGTCCTGGTGCGCGGCCTGACGGACCTGGCCGGTATAAAAGGCCTGGCGCTGAAAACTGCCGCCGGCGTGAAGCTTACCGCTCCGCGGCCGCAGATACAGGACCTGGATAACCTTCCTTTCCCCGATTACACGGTCTGGCCGAACTATGAGGAAATCGTGAAAGCGGGCCAGATAATAATTTCCTCCTCCAGGGGCTGTCCCTGCGCCTGCTCTTTCTGTTACAAGACCATCCCCGCGCTGAGGGTCAAAAGTCTGGAGCGGTTCGGGCGCGAGGTGGCTTACCTGAAAGAGACCACGAAATTCGACTACACCTGGCTTAACGACCTCACTTTCAACGCCGACGCGCCGTACGCGATGGCCGTCTGCGACATACTCCACAAGCACGGGGTGAAGTATCATTGTTTCGCCAGGGTCACGGGCGTCAGCGCCGCTTTCGCGGAAAAATTAAAGCGGACAGGCTGCCAGGGCGTCTGGTTCGGCATCGAATCCTACGACCAGGCCGTGCTGAACCTCAGCCGCAAGGGCACCACCATCGCGCAGATAGACGCCGCGCTGGCGGCCGCGGCCAGGGCCGGCCTGCAGGCGCGCGGGCTGTTCATCGTCGGGCTGCCGGGCGAGACGGAAAGCTCGCTGAAAGGCATGCTGGAATTCATCCGCAAAGGCGACTTTATCCCGCTGGTGAAGTACCTGGTGCCGTTCCCCGGCACGGCCCTTTACGCGGACGCGCTGAGGACGGGGAAGATAGCCGACACCGAAGGCTTCCTGCGGGAACTTTCGGCGCGGCGGGTCGGCGACAACGACGACAAGATAGTCAACCTGACCGGGCTCGGCGAAGACCTGATCAGGGACTATTTCCACAAGATCTGGGAACTTACGCGGGAAAAAGAGGCCGTGTGATGAGACGCGTGAAAATTTCAGGGGCAGGCGAACTGCTGGTCCTGTTCCTGCTCACGGCCGCGCGGACATCCGCTTACTGCGGAGAAAAGAACGCCGGGCTGTACTGGTTCGTGCCGGACGGGATGCGGGCTGACCTGGGCGGGAAAAGCGTTTTTGAACTGGCCGCAGAGGGGAAATATCCCAATATACGCAGGATGATGGAGAACGGCTCTTACGGCTATTCGGTGCCGGTCTATCCGTCGCATACCCCGGTGAACTTCGCCACGCTGATGACCGGCTGTTACCCGGAGCGGCACGGTGTGGCCGACGGGCAGATGCGGCTGGAGGGCTACGGACTGGCCAAGCCGTCCATCTCGGGCTTTTCCTCCAGCGCCAAAAAAGTGCCGCCGGCCTGGAAGATCTTCGAGGACGCGGGCCGCACCGTGGCGGTAGTTTCGGTGCCGGGCTCCACCCCGCCGGAAATGTCCTCCGGCCTGACGATACGCGGCCGCTGGGGTTCCTGGGGTTCCGATTTCTGGGCGATAAATTTCGAAGCCTCCGGCGGCGCCCCGCCCCCGGCCGGGGATTCCGCGCGGCTTTTCTTCATGGGGCCGCAGCTGACGCGCCAGGTCAGGACGGTACCGGCGCTGGGCTGGAAGAACGCGCCGGCTTCATACTCTCCGCCCATAGAGGCGGAGCTGGCCGCCTACGGCACTACTGTCTACGCCTATATTTACGACAACACCGACGACGCGGCCGAAAACTATTCCGGCGTAGTGTTCTCGTTCGACAAGGATCTGCCCATTGCCGATCTCGGCCGGCCGGATTCCTGGAGCGGGTGGACGCCGGTAAGCCTGGCATGGGGAACGCAGCCGCTGGAGTCCAGCCTTAAGATCTCCCTGATAAGCCTCGCGCCTTCCGGCGCCATGAAAGCCCGCCTGCTGTTCGACCCCATGAACCGCACCACCGTCCAGCCTTCCGACGCCGTGCCGGCCATGGAAAAAGAGCTGGGGCCGATGGTGGATTTCCCGGACAACTGGCCGGCCCAGCTGAACAATTCTCCGGAAGAAAAAGCCACCTTCTTCTCCGAGGCTAAAATGGCTCTGGATTGGCATAAGTCGCTGGTACCGTTCATGTATTCCACTCTGAAACCGGATATTTTTATACAGGACACCTATACGCCCAACCAGATGCTGGAAAGCCGGTGGTGGACGCCCTATGTGGACAGGAACAGTTCCCGCTACGCTTCGGCGACGCCGGAGGAACGGGCTTCCGCCCTGGCCGACCTGGGTGAGATGTACCGGCGCCTGGACGCGATCTTGGGCGAGGCGATAAAGAACGCCGGGAAGGACTCGCTGGTAGTGCTCAGCTCCGACCACGGCATAGCCCCGCTGAACCGCTACGTGCTGCTCAACGACCTGTTCGCGAGAGAGGGGCTTCTTAAGTTCAGCACCAGCTCTGTGACGGGCGTGCCGGCCATAGATTGGGCCGATACCAAAGTAGCCCACCTTAAAATGATAGGCGTTTACCTGCGCCCCGACAGCCTGGCCGGGCAGTGGCGGCGCGGCGCCGGGCCCGGTTACGAAGCCCTGCGCAAAAAGGTGAGGAAACTGCTGCTTGACCTGCGGGATGGGGAACTGGCGCCCGTTGAGCGCGTTGTTAAGTGGGAGGACGCCGGCGAGCTGCGGATGCCCAAAGACCGGGTCCCCGACCTGCTGCTGGTAATGCGTCCCGGCTACGGCCTCACCGAAGAAATGGCGGCCGGGCTGCCGGTGTTCCGCGACGCGCGCGAGGGCGGCTATAAACAGGCCCTGCTGGCCGATAAGAACCCCGCGCTGTGGACGCCTTTCGTGGTGATGGGTCCCGGAGTGAAAAAAGGCTACAGGCTGAAGCGCAATATCAGCAACGCCGACCAACTGCCTACGCTGCTGAAACTTACCGGCGTCCCGGTCCCGGGCTACATGCAGGGCAAAGTTATAAATGAGATCTTCGAGCGGTAAACTATTCCTGCTGGCCCTGCTGGCCGCGGTGCCGGCCTGCCCGGCGGCCGCCGGTTCAGGCGGCGCGCGCTCTTTCAGGGCCGCGCTGGCCGAAGCGGGCCTGGAGTATGCCGGCGCCAGAACTTTCAGCGTCTCCAGGAATTACCGGCGCGGGGACTGGAGCGGCGCGCTGCCGGCCTTCTGGACGCTGGATACCGGCGCCGGCGCGGTGCGGCTCCGCCTGGAACTGACGAAAAATATCAGCCGCGCGCAGGCCGAAAAGACCATGGCCGAGCGCTTCCTCCGCATAGACGCGCTGTATGCCGGCGGCGCGGCCTACCCCGGCATGATAACTACCGAATTCGAGGTGCCGCCGCAGCTGCGGCCCAGGGACCTCAGGACCGGCCCCGGTGAAAACAAAGTGAAGGTCCTTGCCGCCACTCCCAGTATGGCTTACGGGGCCGGCTCCGAGGATCTTGTAAGCCGCCGGGGGCTGCTGGGCTACGTTTACTGCGAAAAGAATTCCCTGCTCGCGCAGATAGAACTGTTCTTTCCCAAGAAGGACTTCGACCAGGAGTCCGCTCTCGGGGAATTTGATAAGATAAGATGTGCTGTCACCCTGTCAGGCTTCATTGGCGATAAAGTTGCGGCCGGATCAAAGGAGAAATAATGAAAAGCAAGTTCGTGCGGCTAATGGCGGTTGCTGTTGCGGTATCCGGATCTATGGCGGGCAGCGCGCGCGCCGAAGAGAAAAAAACGGAAGTAAAGCTTTATATGCAGGAGATGTACAGCGCAACTAGCGACAAGACGCCGGACTCTTTTTCCATGCGCCTGGCCCGCATAGTTTTCTCCGGCAAGCCGAACACCGACTGGGCCTACAGCTTCCAGCTGGACGCCAGCCAGCAGCCCGCGCTGCTGGACGCCTACCTGGATTTCAGCCGGGAGAACGTCCTGCCTAAAGCGTTCGCTTTTAAATTACGCGCTGGCCAGTTTAAAGTGCCGTTCAGCATGGAGCACCTGGCGGGGGACTCCGACCTGGACACGGTCAACCGCTCCCAGGCAGTGAACGCGCTGACGCCTGCCCGGCCGGACACGAAAGGCCGCGATATCGGCGCCTCGCTGCAGCTGACCGCTTCTCCCTGGCAGATAAAAAAACTGGCGGAAATAACGGTGGGCCAGTTCAACGGCGAAGGCGCGAACGCCACCGATAAGAACCACCGCAAGGGCCTGGCCCTGCGCGGCGTGTTCAATCCCTCCGCGGCCATAAGCTTCGGCGCTTCGTATTACGACGGTACCCGGTTTTCCACCGCCACCGCCACCACCCGCTTAGGCACCGAGCTCTCTCTGACCTGGGGCAGGGCTTACCTGAAAGGCGAATACGTGCGCGGCAAGGCTAATTCCCTGAACAATGTCCGCCCGGCCAATGCGGAAGGCTGGTACGCGCAGGCCGCTTTCTTCGTGGTGCCCAAGGTGCTGCAGGCCGTGGCTAAATACGACGTTTACGACCCTGACATCGAACGATCCAGCGGCAGGGATTATAAATACGCTTCCACCGTCAAGAAATCGGCCATTTCCGTAGTAGGTGTGAACTGGAATTTTGCGGACAATATGAAGCTGCAGACCAATTACGAGTGGAAATACTGGGTAAAAGGCGGCATAGTCAGCAATACCTTCGAAACCGTGCTGGCTATGACCTTTTAAGCCACGCTGGATTAACGGGAGGATTCTTTTATGAAAAACTTTTTCGCGGTCTTGCTGCTGGCGGCCTGCTGTTCCGCCGCCGGCGCCGGGAGCAACCACATACGCATAGGCTATCCGTCCGCCGGAGCGCTGATAAACTGGCAGGTAGGGACGGTGCTGGCCAATACGGACATCCTGGCGAAGAACGGTCTGGACGCCGAGGTGACCCCGTTCCTTTACGGCTCGCAGATGCAGGAAGCCCTACTGGCCGGGAAAATTGACATAGCGCTGACCAGCGAGGCCAACTTCGTGAACCTCGCGGCCAAGTTCCCCTGCAAGGTCATAGCCACGCTGGGCTCGGCGGGGCGTATAGCCATCATGGTGCGCGAGGACTCGCCGATAAAGAAAGTTGCGGACCTCAAAGGCAAGACCGTGACCACGGTGTTCGGCACTTCGGCGCATTACCCGGCCGTGCAGTGGCTGCTCAAGGCCGGCCTTACTCCGGACAAGGACGTGAAGCTGGTGCACATGGCGGCGGCCGAGGGCCGCGCGGCGCTGGTGAAGGGCGACATCGACGCGATAGTTATCTGGGACCCGTTCGTAGAGGATTTTATCGAGAAGAAGGCCGCCCGCATGCTGGACTACAGCCCGTCGTTCCTTACCACCACGGTGGCGTCCGCGGAGTTCCTGAAGAACGAGCCCGCCGCCGCGGTGAACTTCCTGGTGGCGCTCAACCAGGCCGCGCTGTATATGGCCAGGAACCACGCTTTGGCCAACGGCTGGCTGGCTAAGACCATGGGTGTATCGGCGGAGATCATTGATAAAGGTTCTAGCTACAACGCCGCCTATGCGGGCGCAAAAAAACTTAAAGATATAAAGCTGGCCCCCGCGAAGGACCTGCTGACCCGCCTGCAGCAGATAGCCGACTTCAACCTCGCCAGCGGGCTGCTGAAGGAAAAGTCGCCGGTCCTTGAGAACGTGGACGCGAGTTTCGCGAAGACCGCCCGCGAGAAAGCTCTGGCCGGCAAGTTCGATCCGGCGGCGGTTTCTGTAAAGGAAAAGTGAAAGGACTCGTTTCTGTAATTCTGATAGCCGCAGCCTGGCAGGCCGCGAGCCTGCTGGGCTGGCTGAACCCCTACCTGCTGCCGCCGCCGACCAAGGTGCTTTGCGCCTTCAAGGACGCGGCGCAGGGGGGCATCCTCTTTATATACCTGGCGGCCAGCCTCCGGAGGGTGCTGACCGGCCTGGCGCTGGGTTTCGCGGCCGCCGTTCCGCTGGGAGTACTGGCCGCGTCCCGGGCAGGCATCCGCGCCTACCTGCTGCCGGTCATCGAACTGCTGCGCCCGGTGCCGCCCATAGCCTGGATCCCGCTGGCCATACTCTGGTTCGGGATAAAAGGCAACGGGGCCAGCAACTTCATAACTTTTATAGCCGCTTTTTTTCCGCTTTTCCTTCACACTTTCTCCGGCGTGCGCCACATCGAGGAGATACACCTGAACGCCGCGAGAACGCTGGGCGCGGACAGAAAAATGCTGCTGTTCGATGTGGCCATACCTTCGGCCCTCCCTTTTATCGTGACCGGCCTGCGTATCAGCCTCGGCTTCGCCTGGATGAGCGTGATCGCGGCCGAACTGATAGCTTCTACCTCGGGGCTCGGGTACATGATAGAGATGAACCGGTCAATGATGAATATCCCTAACGTTATGTGCGGCATGGTTACCATAGGCGCCACCGGCTACCTGATGAACGAGTCCATCGTGCGCGTGGAGCGCCGCTTCTCGTGGAAACCGGGACGGCAGGAAAAATGACCGAACCTCTATTCAAGGCCGGGAACGTGTACAAGTCCTTCAAGGACCCGAAAAGCGGCGTCTCGCTGTGCGCGCTGGGCGGGCTGTCCCTCGAAATACGGCAGGGCGAGTTCGTAAGCGTTATCGGGCCCAGCGGCAGCGGTAAGACAACCCTGCTTTACCTGATGGCCGGTTTCCTGCGGCCCGATTCCGGCACGCTCCGTTACAAGGGGGAGGAAGTGCTCGGCCCTTCGCCCGAGCGCACCGTGATCTTCCAGGAATACGGCCTTTTCCCGTGGAAGACGGCGGCCGGCAATGTGGAGTTCCCGCTGAAAGCCAGGGGCCTGGCGGCCGACGCCCGCCGGGCCGAGGCGCTGAAATATATTTCCATGGTGCACCTGGACGGCTTCGCCGACAAGTACCCGCACCAGCTTTCCGGCGGCATGAAGCAGCGCGTGGGCATTGCGCGGGCGCTGGCCTGCGGTCCGCAGGCGGTGCTGATGGACGAGCCGTTCGCCGCGCTGGATAATATCACGCGCGAAATGCTGCAGGAGGAGATCCTGCGGCTGTGGAGCGGGCTGGGCAAAACCTTCGTGCTGATAACGCATCACCTCGACGAAGCCATCTTCATGAGCCAGCGGGTGATAGTGATGAGCGCGCGCCCCGGTGTAGTAAAGGAGATAGTAGAGGTACGCCTGCCGGAGCCCCGCACCGCCGAAGTTAAGACGCACCCGTCCTTCATAGCTCTTAAAAGCCGGCTGATGAAAAGCCTCAGGGAAGAGGTGGAAAAAAGCCTGGCCGCTTCCAGGGGGCCTTCTTTCGTGCGCGAGATGGGCGTTATAAAAGTTGTGGAAAAGGAAGAACCATGAGCGGGGAAATAACGGACTTCAGCGGCGCTCCGAACTGCGGCGGCGAATACCGGCGCTGGGAGGACCTCATTTCTTCCACGGCGCGGATCCCGCTGCCGCCCGACAACTACAAGCCGCTGGTCGCCCTCGTGGTCCCGCCGAGCCCTTTCACCGTGCCGCGCGGCTGGGGCTATTATCTCGAGCGGCCCTTCGAAGGCATCTCCTATATTGCCACCGTGCTGGCCAACGCCGGGTACCGGGTAAAGATCGTGGACGCCAGGTTCAAGCCGGCGCCGCTGGCGTACGCGGCCGCCGGCATACGCGGCGCCGACCTGGTAGGAGTGGGTACTTTCGAGGACGGGTTCCCGTTCATAGAGGGCCTCTGCGCTCTCGCGAAGGACCAGGACCCGCTGCGCCCCGTGATACTGGGCGGCTCGCTGGTCACTTCCGTGCCGGAGCTGCTGCTGCGCAATACGCGCGCCGATATAGCCGTGCTGGGCGAAGGGGAAATAACCATACTGGAGCTGCTGGACGCTTTCAGCCGCGGCACACTGGCCGCCGAAGCGGCCTCCATTCCCGGCCTGCTGCTGCGCGGGCCCGGCGGCGCGCTGACCTTTACCGCGTCGAGAAAACAGCTGTCTAACCTGGACATCCTGCCGGTCCCGGACCTTAGAATGTGGGGCCGGAAAAGTCATTTTCTGCGGCAGGTGCTGGTAAGCTCCGGCCGCGGCTGCCACAAGAACTGTTCTTTCTGCTACCGCACCACCCCTAAGCTGGGGCTGAAATCCGTGGCCGGGCTGCGCGGCGAGCTGCTATTGCTCAAGGAGCGGCATCAGGCGGAATTCTTCCAGTTTACCGACCTTACTTTTACTTTTTCAAAAAAAGGACCCTGGCGCTGTGTGAAATGCTCAGGGAGCTGCGCGTGAAATGGTGGTGCATGACGCGCGTGCAGAACGTGGACGCCGAGGTGCTGGCCGCCATGGCCGGCGCCGGCTGCGACCAGATACTTTACGGTGTGGAAACGCTCAGCCAGGCCGCGCTGGACGGCGCCGGCAAAGGCTTCAGCGAAAGCGAAACCGCGCTGGCCATGAAGCTTACCCGCGACGCCGGCATAACCGTGGGCGCGGCCTACGTGGTGGGCCTGCCCGGGGAAACGAAGGAAGCCCTGGACGCCGCCGCGGCGTTCTCCGCCGGGCCGGGCACCCCGGCCCGTGTTAAGTATCTTTCGGCCATCCCCGGCACCAGGGTCTACGCCGACGCGGTAGCCTCAGGCGCCATAAAGGACGAACTGGCCCACCTGCGCGGGATGCTCGCCCGCGAACAGGGCCTGGCCGGCGACGATTTCCTTAACCTGTCCGGCCTGCCCGAGCAGGTCTACCGCGACGCCTACCGCAGCATCGAGGCCAATTATATCCCGGGGCCTTACGGCACGGCCGAGCTCGTGCGCGACAAAAGGCTTTACGCCTATCCCGGCCGCCCTATTTCCGAAGATGAAGTGGATTCAGTACTGCAGGAGGACGCCCGGCTCTGCTCCGGCTCGCTTATCACCGATGAAAAACAACCTTGTAAAAAAACAGTTTGACGCCCGCTCCTCAGAATTCTCCAGATCTGCTTCCTGGGTGACCGACCCGGCGCTGCTGGCCGCCCACCGCAGGGCGGTAAAAGGCCTGCTGCCGGCTAAAGGCCGGATGCTCGAAGCCTGCTGCGGCACGGGCGAGCTGACCGGCGCGCTGAAGCGTCCCGGACTTGAAGCGCACGGTTTCGATATTTCCTCCGGCATGCTCAGGCAGGCGGCCCGGCATATCACGTACCTGAAGCACGGGGACGCGCACAAGATGCCGTACGCCGACGGTTTTTTCGATGTTGTGGTGATGCGCCAGGCCATGCAGTTCCTTAAGCCGTCGGTATTCTTAAAAGAGGCGGCCCGGGTTCTGAAGCCGGGCGGCACGCTGCTGCTCAGCCACCACGTGCCGCGGAGCAGGGCGGAACAAGCCCGCCTGCTCGTCATCTACCGGCTGATACAGCCGGCCGGTGTTTTCAAGGACCCTTCAAAACTCTACCTGGGCCGCGACCTGCGCGCGCATATAGCGCGCTCCGGCCTGCGCCTGAAGCGGGCGATATCTCATTTCTCTACGGAATCCATCACGGCTTTGCTGAAGTGCTATCCGAACCTGCCGGAAGAGCAGAAGACTGCGATCTTTAAAGCTTATCTTAAGGCGGGCTCCCCCGGCCGCAAAGCCGGCGGGATAGCAATAAAAAAAGGCGAGCTGCTGGCCGTCTGGAAATGGATTATTTTCGCGGCGCAGAAACCGGCCTGAAGCGCGCGGGAATGTTCAGCCGGTACTTTGGCCGCGGGCTGTCAATATTTTGACGGCTGCAGGTCGTCTTTTTCAGTGAGGTTCAGGCGTTTTAACGCGGCAAAGACCAGGCTGTTGTCGATGTGCTCTTCTATCCCGGCTTTTTTCCCTTCGATAAATCCGTATTTTCTCAGTAATCTGTCCACTTCATATAACAGGACCGGGCTGACGGAGGGGATAAGATCGTATTGCGGATAGTTCAAGCCGTGAAAATTTATCGCTATCTGCAGCCCTTTGTCCTGCGGCCTGGTCCTTTCCTCGTAACTAAGGCCATGTTCGTATTTTATGCGCCCGATATAAGCTTCCAGCAGCGCCGTTAAAGTTTCCCGGTTGGCGTTCAGGAAATCCCGGGTACAGACCAGCAGGGCGTGCGAAAGTTCCGGGTCGGCGAAGTCGTTCAGGGATTTTATGATGTTGAAGTCGCGCGTCATTTTCGGGACGCCCATCAGGTGGAAATAACCGCCGTCGATCACGCCGTTCTTAAGCCCTGTGCGCATGTCGTCTTCATATACGTCCTCTACCACGATCACCTTGTTCTTCGGCAGCCGCGCTTTTTCCTCCGGCGTTTTCGGCAGCGCGTCAAGATGCAGTACCGAGGAGCTCAGGTCTACTCCTGAATATTCGAGGTATTCCCTCAGGAATATCGCGTCTCCCGGGCCGGCCCGCCGGGAAACCAGGACTTTTCCGAAATAATCCTGCGGCCTTTCGGTTTTCAGCCCTTTGCGCATTACGAATACATGCCCGGCCTGTCCTCTTACGTCATGTCCGAGTTCGGCGATAGCCACTACCGGTTTCCCGGCATATACAGAATAAATGAACGATGACTCGCCCGTCATGGCCAGATCGAATTTGCCCTCCAGGACCGCATCGATCAGCTCCGTGCCTTTCGCCTTTCCGATGTTCTCCGTCCCTCCGGTATTGAATTCCGCTATGGACCTGGGCACTATTTTGTATTCGCTGCCGCGGAGGGTTTTTGTGTAATAGTCGACTTTCAAGCCTTTCTTCTCAAAGCCGCCGTCTTCATACAGGCGGAGCATTAACGCCGTGCGGCCGCCGTGAAAATAGCCTATTTTAACCGGCTGGCCCGGCTTCAGCTCTTTTCCCGCCGCGGGCGCGCCGGCGTTGATGGAAATAAAACCGGATACGATCAGTATCCCGGCCGGCAGGACTTTCCTTATTAAAGCTGTTCTAATTTTCATTTTCAGCGTTCCAGGCGTTCAGCCGGTCGAGTAATTTGCCGGCTATATCAGGGTTTTGCGCGGCCAGATCATGCGCTTCGGCGGGGTCGGAGGCAAGATCATACAGCTCCGTCCGGGGGGCGGCGCCGTTCATCGTTTCAACGCGGATAAGTTTCCAGGAGCCCGCTTTCACGGACCGGAGATGAAAACCGTATCCCGCGGTCTCCGCAAAAACGGGGCGGTCCGTTCCTTCTTTGGTTTTTCCGGTAATGACGCCGACAAGACTTTTTCCCTGCATGCCGGGAGGCGGCTTCGGGATCTTTGCCAGGTCCAATATAGTGGGCATCAGGTCTGTCAGCTCCACCGGCTGTTTAACTACGGCGACCCCGGCCTTCAGCCATTTTTCAGGCACATATATCATCAGGGGTACGTGGACGAGCTCCTCATAAAGCCTGGGCGGGTTGGTACAGTGCAGAAAACCGCCGTGATCCCCCAGTCCTTCGCCGTGGTCCGCCGTGAGTATGATGATGGTGTTATCCCGCGTCTCTCTGCTCACCCGTTCCACCAGTTCACCGATCAAGTTGTCGACATAGCCGAGCGACGCGTCGTAGCGGGCGACTATGTAATCTATATCGGCCTGGCCCAGCCGGACGGGCGGGCCTTTTGCCGCGGGCGGTTCCGCCTTCGGGGACGAGTCCTCGTCGTCCGCCTTGTTATCCGGGGAGAAACTCCAGCCCCTTTCGTCCTTCGTAATGCCCGACAGGACCGGCTTCGAGAGCCGGGTATAAGCCAGTACGCCCTTGTAGCTCCCGGCATACGGCTTAAGAAACTCCGCCGGCGGCAGATACGGCCTGTGCAGTTCGAAGGGATTGAAGATAATAAAGAACGGGGCGCTGCTTTTTTTCTCCATCCATTTATAAGCTTCCGGGAGGAAAGAAGCAAAAGAATTCTTCGATCCTTTTTCCATGTCGCTGTTGCTGGTATAGTCGCGGTACAGGTCGAATCCCTGCCCGAAACCGTAGGCCGGGCCGTTAAAACGGCCGGTAAAAAAGCCCGCCGTCCTGTAGCCCGCTTTTTTCAGCGCCTCCGGCAGGGTGGTTTCGGCGTCGCTTAATTTCGGGTCTATATAGTCGAACTTTGTCAGGCGCTTCCCTTCTTCGAACATTCCCAGGCGCCGCGGATATTTGCCGGTCAGCAGAGAAGCGAACGACGGGAGCGTCCAGTTCGTCTGAGCATAAGCGGACTCAAAAAGCACGCCGCGGCGCGCCAGCCGGTCCATGTTCGGAGTGGTAGACCGTTCGTACCCGTAAACGGAAAAATGATCCGCGCGGCAGGTGTCTATGGCGATCATGAGGATGTTCGGCCTTTTAAGGCCTGCCCGGCCGGGGTCCTGCGCGCATAAAAGACCGGGCTGAAAAATCCCCAGCGTAAAAACCATAGGGAATATAAGCGTCGTTCTTTTCATAGCACTTTCTACTTGTCGAACAGGGATTTACCGTCCAGAGCAGGACTTATGCCTTGCAGGTCCATCCCGTACCCCTCTAAAATAGTGGGAGTGATATCTTTCCTGTCGCCGTTCTTAAGCTTCCTTTTACCGTTCGTGGCAAGAAAAGTTTCCGGGGCCTGGAAATGTTCGAAGCCGCCTTCATCCATGCCGTGATCGGAGGCGACATAGATAGTGGTCTTGTCAGAGATGCCGAGAGAATCCAGTTTCTTCACCAGCTCTCCCAGCCAATGGTCGGCTTTTTTTATAGCTTCGCCGTATTCCTTCGAGTTCTCGCCGTACAGATGGCCCTGCTCGTCCGGTTCCTCGAAGTGGAAGAACGCGAAAAAAGGCTTGGTATGGTATTTGTCCAGAGACGCCAAGGCCTTCTTGCCCACGTTTTCGGCGGAACCCAGTTCGGCCTGGTAGAGATCCACTGATCCTTTGCTGTTGAGATAGGGTTCCCCGTCCCGGTGTTCCCAGGCCGGAGGTTCCCCGTCGTTGGTCTTGGACGTGGTGATCCCCTTCTTGTCCCACCAGCGCGTCTTGTCGTGCTTTATGGACCCCCGGGAAACGCAGTTAATGCAGATCTCGTGGGGGCCCCTGACGCCGAGATTGTTGACCTTCCCGCTCAGGAAGATGGTAGCGATATTGCCGGGACCGAAAAACTCCTTCAGCCTTTCGAAGACGGTATAGCCTTTCGGGATCGGCCGGTAATTGCGGTTGTCCAGTATTCCCAGCCTGACCGCGCTGTAGCCGGTAAGGATCTCCGCCCAGCCGGGTTTGGTCTGGGTGGCGCCTGTTGTCACTTCGGTAAAGACCAGCCCGCCCCCGCTTACCAGTTTTTTTAAATTAGGCAGTTGTCCCGCCGAGAATAATTCCATTAAATGCGCTCTTTGCGCGCCATCCCAGCCCACTAGTATGACATTCCCGACCCCGGCGGGCTTATCCGTCCGGGGCGCGGCCGCGCAAAGAACGCCCTGAAAAGCCAGGAGCGCGGCGAAAGAAAGCCTTATCGTGATGTTCTTTTTCATAATGTCTTCCTGCCTATTATAATATAATATATTTGCCGCGAACCATGTCTTTCCGCGGCGTACCGAATATGCCACATTTTACCCCTTCGCTTAAAATTTTTTACGGACCCCTGCTTCTTGCCGCGCTTATAGGCGGCTCCGTTTTCGCGGGTGAGCCCGTGCGGGCCGGCCGGTACAAAGGCTATAACCTGCTCGTGATATCCATAACCAATATCGGCACCGAGCACATGAGCCTTTACGGCTACGGCCGCAAGACCACTCCGGAGCTGGATAAATGGGCCGGCGGCGCGCTGGTTTTCGAGGACGCTTTCACGCCGGCTTCCTGGACCCTGCCGGTGGCCACCTCTCTTTTTACCGCCCTGTCCCCCAGCGCGCACCAGATAGTGGAACGCTACCGCGACACGCTGCTGTCCGAAAAAATAAAGACCATGCCGGAAATATTGAGCGCGTCAGGCTACCGGACGGCGGCGTTCACCGGCGGGCTGGATTACAGGGTATCCCTGGGGCATATGCGCGGGTTCGCCGCCGCCCCGGATAATCCTCCGTTCACGAAGTTCGACGTGACCATTCCGCAGGCCGCGGACTGGCTTTCGAAGAACCGGAACGGCAGGTTCTTCCTGTTCGTTCACGGTTACGACGCCCATCCCCCGTTCCTTCCCTCGAAGGGGTTCGAAGGTGTTTTCAGCAGTACCGCCGGGCGCAACGTTACCGTGGACCCCGCCCGCACTTACCGGGGATACCGGGAAAGCAAGGACGCGAACATCACCGCCTATTACCACGAGCCCAGAACGCCGCCCGTGGAAGGCAAAAAAAGACCGAGCGTCGGCGAGGTCAAGGCCATACTGACCCCGGATGACGTGACTTACCTTACGGACCTTTACGACGAGAATATAATGGCCGAGGACCGGGCGGTGGGGGACTTCCTCGGTTCGCTGGGGAAGGAACTGCTCGACAAGACCATCGTCGTAGTGCTCTCCGAACATGGCGAGATGTTCGCCAAGCACGGCCGCTTCGGGCGCGCGGGCGGGATACGCGGGACCCTTTACGACGACGTGGTGCATGTTCCGCTTATGATCAGGCTCCCGGGCGTGCAGGGAATGCGCGTGCGCGGCCTGGTACAGCTGGTGGATGTAATGCCGACCCTGCTGGAGCTGCTGGCCGTCCCGTTGAAGGATAAGGTCCAGGGCACAAGCCTGCTGCCCCTGGTAAATACCGGGAAACCTGTGAACGAATTCGTCTACGGCGGCACGAAGTATAACAGCTATATGCCGGAAACTTACGCGCCCTACGGTTTTTCCAGCATTAACGAGTTCATACGGGATTATAACTGGAAACTGATACACGAGATCACCTTCCCCGACCCGAAAGAAGGGAAAGCGCCCGGCGGTCCGGAGGAAACCTTCGAGCTGTACGATATCAAGGGCGATCCCGGCGAAGCGGTAAACCTCGCGGCCGGCCGGCCGGAGATAGTAAAAGACCTTTCCGCTAAATTAAGGAAACTGCTCGGATCCTCGCGGGGCTTCGTAAAGAACGGGCCCACGCCCCGTGAAACCCCGGAAGATGTGAGGGAAAAGGCCAAGCAGCACGGGTATTGGTAGCTCCGGCGGAGCTCCGTCTACCGGAACGGCGCGAGCCCGTCCGACCAGTTGAAAAGCTCCATTTCCAACAGATAGGCGCCGGCAGGTTCGTCCTCGAAAAGGTCTTTCTTTTCCAGCGGGTCCGCCGGGATGCGGAACATCTCTCTTTTCTGCGTGAACCGGTCGAAGATCAGCTTCTGCCCGGAGCTTTTCCTGACGGCCCGTTTATCGAAATGGAACAGGTAATCGGTCTCCGAAAAAGCGTCCAGCGCCTGCGCGTTGCCGTCCATCTGCCCTAGAAGGCTTGTGCCGCGCAACTGTTCCCGCAGTGCTTCTCCTTGTTTAAGGCCCAGGAGAGCCACTACCGTAGGAAAAACATCGATGGTCCGGACCTGCTGCGTGATCTTCAGGCCCGGCCTGCCGGGCAGCCTTATCAGCAGCGGCACATGTATAACCTCGTCGTAAAGCGTCATGCCGTGGTCCACGCCCCCGTGGTCGAACAGCTCTTCGCCGTGGTCCGAGAGAAGTATTATGACGGTATCCGTGGAGCCGATAGCCGCGAGCCTGCCAAGAAAATCTCCCAGCAGTTCGTCCGCCCGCAGTATCTTTTCGTCGTATACGTCCGTCCACAGCTTCACGTCGGCCGGCGTGTATTTCAGGCGCTTGCCGTCCAGCAGCTGCATGCGCAGCTTTTCATGGCGGGCTCTCAGTTTAAAGGCCTTTCCTTTCTCCGCTTTGGTAACGAACGTGGTGGCGCCGGACGGTTCAAGGTCATGGAAAGGGTGGGTGTCGTAGCCGTGCACGAACAGGAAATACGGCGCGCCGCCGTTCGTTCTAAGCCAGGCCAGCGCCTCGGGAAAGGTGGTGCCGAAACCGGCGAAATCCCTGCTGTCCACGTAAACGTCGAAGCCGCGGCTGAAGCCGAAGCTCCCGCCGAGGCCGGCGCCGCCGGTAAAAGCGGCGGTCCGGTAGCCGTTGGCTTTGAATAACTCGGCCATTGTTACTACGGAGGTGGAAAGGGACGCCGGTTGCAGGTCGGTACTTCCGGTTTCTGGCAGTCTGAATTTGTTGGTGACGCCGTGTTCAGACGGGTACAGCCCGGTGAAAAGCGACATAAAGGACGGCAGGGTCCAGCTGGCCTGGCTTACCGCGTTGGTGAAGATGAAAGAGCCGGCCGCCAGCGCGTCCAGGTTGGGCGTGGTGGGGCGCTTATAGCCCAGTGCTCCCACATGATCGGCGCGTAAAGTGTCCCAGCCGATGAGGATGAGGTTCGGCCCGGCGGAGAGGGGGGCGGCGGCGAGCATCATCACCGCGGCGATCAATGGTCCGGCCGTTTTAAGGAAGTAGGATCTCATAAGTTTGGCTGGCGCTGAACGAACTGCCCGGCGGCCGTATTTCCTGCGGGTTCGCGCGGATACGCGGCCTGCTAAAAAGTATTATAATGATTGTAATATAATGGGGCTGTTGTTTCAAACGCCGACTTTTTTTCTGCGGGTATGCCGGAATAATACATGATGAAATCGCTAGTATCGGTCTTGCTGCTGCTGTGCGCCGGTTCAGCCTGCCGGGCGGCGGACGCGGCACCGGCCCCGGACGGTTATAATGTGGTAATGGTCCTGATGGAGACGCTGCGGCCCGACCACCTGGGGTGTTACGGCTACAGCAGGGCAACCAGCCCTAATATGGATAAGCTGGCCGCGGAGGCAACGGTTTTTGAGAATGCCTACTCCCAATCGAGCCAGTCCCTGGTCAGCGCCGCCTCCGTCTTTACCGGGCTTTACCCGCCCAGCCACGGGGTGACCAACGTGGACCAGCGCCTGGATCCCGCCGTTCCCACGCTGGCGGGGGAACTTAAACGCCGCGGCTACCGCACCGCCGCTTTCACTTCCGGCTTTTTCCTTAACCGAGGTTTCGGCTTGGACAGCGGTTTTGAAGAATATGACGATTCCAAGGATTTCGGCACGCTGGCCGACGTGGTCCCCGGCGCCCTGAAATGGCTGCGCCGGAACAAGGCTGGAAAATTCTTCCTGCTGGTGCACGGCTACGACGCGCACGCGCCGTACCGCGCCCCGAAGAAATTCCTGAACAAGTTCAAGGCGGGATACTCCGGGCAGTTGGCCGGCCTGCCGCTGGATTATAACCTGTCCGACCGGATCTGGCAGGACGGGCTTTACGAGGATTTTCATTTAAAGAAGAAGGTGGCGGCGCTGGAGAAAAGCGACGTGGACTATATCGTTTCACAGTACGACGGCGCGGTGCTCTACGCCGACAGCAAGATAGGGGAACTGCTGGGCGCGCTGGAGGCGCAGGGGCTCAAAGAGAAGACGATAGTTCTGCTGGTGTCCAGCGCCGGAGAGGCGCTTATGGACCACGGGACCATCATCAGCTCGTTCCATGGCGGCCTGTACGACGAAGGCATACATGTCCCGCTGCTGGTGCGCGCGCCGGGTTCAGCTCCTTCCCGGGTAAAGGCGGCGGTGCAGCTGGTGGACGTGATGCCCACCGTACTTGAGCTGCTCGGTTTCTCCTCTACCGCCACGCTTCAGGGCGTCAGCCTTAAGCCGGCGATGGGCGGAAAAGCCCCGCCCGACAGGACCGTGTACGCCCAGACCCTTTCGCTCAGGACCGGCGCCCCGTACGTGGGCATACGCAAATACCCCTGGAAGCTGTTCCTCGAGGACGGCAGCTATGAATTATACGACCTGGCGGGCGATCCGGCGGAACAGCTCAACGCCGCGTCCGGAAACCCCGCCGTGCTTAAGGCTATGAAAGCCGAACTGGACCGTGTGGTAAAGGCCATGCCGCGCCGGAAAACCGCGGACCGCGGCCGCCCCCTGGCCGCCGTTGCCGGGCGGATGAAAGAACTGGGGTACTGGTGGGTGATAAGGCCGCGCGCCGACTACTGGGCGGAGCAGGGCCGGAAAAAAGCGGGAGAACGTTAGGCATGACTATGGACCCCATCAAGGACAATAAAAAGTATTATCGCAAGCTGAGCGTGGGCTATAACGGCGACAAGGATTTTTTCCGGGACGTTATCCTGCCTTTCAAGAAGTATATCTCCTCGGTCTATTCCACGCCGGGGATCTCGCTGGGCGTGTCCAGCGCCCGGTTCGTGCCGGACATTACCCCTGCGCGGTTGCTGGAATTCCGCAGGAAGCTCCAAGCGGAAAAAATAGAGTTCAACCTGGTCTATAATTTCGACGGCATCTCCGACTCCGGCATCCTGCCCAGGCTGGTGAAGATAGCGGATTTCCTGAAGCCCGAAGTAATAACCGCCAACGGAACTTTCATCACGGACGAGTTCATCAGGCTCGGGAAGTACAAGCTGAATATTTCCATCATCAACGACATCAACTCCCTGAACCAGCTGCACCAGTTGCTGGAGCGGGACCCCGGGGGCGCGATAACTTCGTATAACATAGGCAGGCGCAAGACCTACGATCTGAAATACATCGCCTCGGTGCGCAAAGCTTTCCCGAAGCTCAAGCTGAAGCTGATGGTCAACGAGGGCTGCGTCTTCGAATGCCCCGACCAGGGGTTCCATTCCTGTTCTATGACCATGGGCCTGGGCACGAGTTTCGACCAGGGCCGGTTCTACTGCAGCAAGCTGGCCCCGGAACAGCACTGGCGCTTCCTTACCGGGCAGTACATCCCTCCCAAATTCCTCTCCAGGTATTGCGGCCTGGCCAGCGAGTTCAAAATAGCCACGCGCGGGGTGCACGGCGAGCCGGTGGGCAACGAATTCATAGCGGGCGTGCTGGCGGAGTACATCAACGAGGCGGATATAACGATCGCCAGGGGCATGCTGTCCTCTTTCGGCGGCTCCATCTTCTCCGGCGGTTTCTTCCAGGATAACGGCGCCCGCCCGGATTGTCCGCCCGCGCAGGCTGCCCGCTACCTGCGGCCGTACCCCGCCGATTTCTTCGCCGTACGCACGGCCTGCGCCCATAATTGCTGGCAGTGCTCTTACTGCAGGGATATACTCCGCGTACCGGGTAGAAAGCGCAGGAGCAAATGAAAAAAAAGAAATGCTACCTGTATAATTTCCCAAGCCTGGCCGGCGAGCCCCGCGTGAAAGAGCCGTCCATACTTTATTCCGTGCCCGACAGGCGGGAATGGGTTTCTGAATTCGTTTTCGGCAACGAAGTTAAGCCCGACGGAGACCTTTACCTGTGCTCGGTCTTTACCTGCGGCCTGCCGGACTTCGCCAAATTCGCGAAGAAAGTGGGGAAAGAAAAGATAATAGCGGGCGGCTACCACGCCAGTCTTTGCCCGGAAGACCTTACGGGGCTCGCCGCCAAAGTGATCGTCGGTTATGGCAACAATATCGACGAGATAATAAAAAGCCCCCGGGAAGGAATAATCCGGGGCAAGTTCAGATATAACCATATGGACCGGAGCGTGTTCCCGCTGGACGAGCTGAAAGAGGCCTGGTACGCCGATATCTTCCCCGGCCGTAGCGCGCTTTCGATCAGCACGTTCATGGGCTGCCCTTTCCCCTGCGATTTTTCCGACAACTGCTGCGTTTTTTCCACCTTTAAGAACAAAAAAGTTTTTTATCCGGCCTCCTATATAGAAGAGGAGCTGAAGCTGCTGCGCAAGTACGACTACGAATACCTGTTCATCCGCGACGAGGGTTTTTTTCTGCATCCGGAGTTCGACAAGATAGTCGGGCTGCTGGCCGCGGAAGGCAAGAAGGTCTATTCCTTCCTGGGGCCGTTGGACAATTTTACCGAGAGCAGGATGAAAATGCTGAAGGCCGCCGGCTGGTTCTGCCTTACCTTCGGGTTCAACGTCCAGGAGGACCATACGGACGACCCCGAGCTGCTGCGGGTAGCCGCGCTGGCGCACAAGTACGGCATAAACGTGCACATGAACGTGATAATCAAAGGCGCGAAGGACAAAAGCTCCTCCTACTATATGAATACGGTCGGCAATATGCTGCTGCAATACATGCCGGCTTCCATGGAACTGTATTTCTGGACGCCTTACCCGGGCACGCGGTCCTTCGAAGAGTACCGGGGAAAATATCCCGAGGAAAGCTACCATCTGCTCAGCGACCGGCATTTTAAATCCGGGGATCCGGCGCTGCGCGAACTGCATCAGCGGAGGCTTTTTGCCCTGCAGGTAATGTATTACCGGAGCAGGGAGTATGCCGGCATGAGGAAGTTCAACTGCGGCGACGAGCTGAGCCGCCGGATAAACGGGCTGCTGCGCCGCGGAGGGAAAAGAACTGCATGAACGTTCTTAAGCCGCTGTTCTGCGCCGTCCTGTTCGCCTGCCCGGCCGCCGCCGCTGCGCGCCCGGAGCTGAACGTCGTGCTGATAAGCCTTAATGCCCTGCGCGCCGATCACCTGAAGACTTACGGCTACGGCAAAGAGACCGCTCCCGCCATCGGCCGGCTCGCGGCGGAAGGGACCGTTTTTGAACAGGCCGTAGCGCAGAGCAACTGGACCCTGCCCAGCCTGGTCTCGCTGTTCACCTCGCGCTACGTACGTTCGCACGGCGTCTATCAGCGCGGCCAGAAGGTCCCTCCGGGTCTTGTAACTTTAGCGCAGGCGCTGAAGAACGCCGGCTACCGCACCGCGGCGTTCACCGGCGGGCTGGATATGTCGGCCGCCTACGGCCTGGACCGCGGCTTCGACCTTTATTCGGACGATGCCGGCGGCAAGGCTATAGGGTCTTTCAGCGAAATAATGCCGAAAGCGCTGGATTGGCTGGCGGCGAGCCGCGACAGCAGGTTCTTCCTGTTCCTGGATTCGTACGACATACACCCGCCCTTTGATAAACCCTGGCCCGGAGGTTCGGAACCGGCCTATGCCGGGCAGTTAAAGGGAAAGACCCTGGACTACAGCCTGTTGTGCGGCGTCGACGAGGGCACGCTGAAGCTCTCCGCGGAGGACCTGGAATATATAAGCGCCCGCTACGACGCCGGAGTGTCGTACGCCGACGGCTATATCGGCTCGCTGCTGGCAAAGCTCGAAGAACTTCATCTTTCAACTGGCACCATCGTGATATTCGCCTCGGAGCACGGCGAAGAGCTGGGAGAGCACGGCAGCTTCGACCGTTTCGGCCGCGGCAGTCTCTACGAAGCAACGGTGCGCGTTCCGCTGATCATAAAGGACCCCCGCCGGGCCGGCGGCGCGCGCGTACGCGCCCAGGCGCAGCTCGTGGACGTGCTGCCTACCGTGCTGGACCTGCTGGGGTTGCCGCCGCCGGCCGGAGCGCAGGGGAGCAGCTTGGTTGATCCTCAGGACGGGACTCCGAAGGGCCGGGACGGATATGCGTTCTCCGAAGCCGGACCCGGCAGAAGCATGGCACGCTTTGGTGATCGGAAACTTGTGCGCGACGCCTCGGGCTACAGGCTTTTCGATCTGGTCAAAGACCCGGGAGAGGCCCGGGACCTGGCGGCGGAAAGACCGGACCTCGTGTACGAAATGGCGCAGCGCCTGACGCAATGGCTGCGGTCGGTCAGGCCGGCGGACGCGGCGTCGGTGCCGCGTACCGCGCTGACCCCGGAGATGAAGCGCAAACTGAAGGAAGCCGGGTACTGGAGGGCCGATGAAAGCGGCCGTTAAGCTCCTCGTCATACCTGTCTGCGCTGCGCTGCTGGCCGCGCTGCCCTGCCGCGCCGCCGGGGCGGCCGCTCAGGCGCCGAACGTTATTGTAATAGTAGTCGACTGCCTGCGGGCCGACCATCTTTCCCTTTACGGCTACGGCCGGAAGACCAGCCCCAATATAGACGCTTTCGCCTCGGGCGCGGCGGTGTTCCGCCAGGCTATCGCGCAGGCGCCCACCACGCTGCTCAGCTTCGCCTCCATCTTCACTTCGCTGGAAGTGTCCGCGCACGGCGTCACTGACCAGACCCGGGCGCTGGGGGATTCGGCGCTGACAATGGCGGAGATCTTCCGGATCTACGGCTACAGGACCGGGGCTTTCGTGGGCGGGCTTAACCTTAACCCGCTGTTCGGCCTGGACCGCGGGTTCGATAAATATCTTTACGTCGGGCGGACGGACGCTTCGTTCAAGGATACGCTGTCGCCCGCGCTGGCCTGGGCGGAGGAGCGTAAAGCCAAAGGGGAAAAATTCCTGCTGGTGGCGCACGGCAACGACCTGCACACCCCGTACCTGTTCCCGGCCTCCGGGCTTTACGACAAGGGGTTCCGCGTCAGTGAAGGGCTGGCGAAACTGCTGGACAGCGAGGCGCAGCTGTTCCTGCTGCACGGCAGAAAGTTAACGCTGTCTTCCGGCGGCGGCGACATAGCGCTGACCCAGGACGACGCCGACCACCTGCTGGCCCGCTACGACGAGGGGATAAACTACGCCGACGCGCTGATAGGCGATTTCCTCGTTAAGCTGCGCGCCGGCGGACTGCTGGACGGCGCCGTAGTGGTAATAACAGCCGACCACGGCGAGGGGCTTTTCGATCACGACTATTTTTTTCATGACTTTAATGTTTACGACGATACGCTGCGCGTGCCGCTGGTAATAAAAGTACCCGGCGCGGCGCACAGCAAAGTTTCCAAACAGGTGCGGCTGATAGATCTTATGCCCACGCTGCTGGACCTGGCCGGCATCCCTCCGAACGCCGCGGCGCAGGGAGAAAGCCTGAAACCGCTGTTGAACGGCGACGGGCCGGCTCCGGGCGGGGGACGCGCCTTCAGCGAAAGCTCCGTCGGGGATAAGGTGCTGCGTTCCGGCCGCTGGAAACTTATCCGGACGCCGCTGAGGACGGAATTGTACGACCTGAAAAAAGACCCGGGAGAGAAGCATGACCTGTATGCGGCTGAAAAAAAGACCGCGGCCGCGCTGAGCGAAGACTTGTCGGCCAGGCTGGCCGCGGACGCGGAACTGTCGCCCGGCGTGGTCCCTCCGGCAGGCGGGAAATTCGCCGAAGAGATGAAGCGGGACGCCGCCTGGCAGAAAGAGCTCTACAAAAGGATGAGGGAACCCGGCGCGCACTGACCCCCGCTCCGCTTCGGACATATTTTATGATAGCGGAGCCGGATCCGAAAGGAATGTCGCGGGGCTTGAAATTTGGGAATTATTATTTGTAATTCAGGTTTATTACGCGGCGGAACCTGACGTTGTCTTTCGTTCTGGAAATTACAGGGTCCGGGAAAATATCCGGGCAGCGGTTGAAATATTGCTCATAAAGGGGACAAGTTCATGCTGACTTCAGAAATAGCGGACCCGGCCATACTTGAGAAAGCGGCCGGAACGGTAAAAGAATTTCACAGGCTCATAGACAGCGGCCTGATCAACAAGGACGGGGAATTCTTCCCGTCTTTGATGTATCCTACGATGATGCAGTATCCGCCGATGAAGGCGGAGGGCTTCCTTGACGGTTACGTGCCGCACGAAGACAAGACCTGCGTGTACGTGCATTTCCCGTTCTGCATGATGCGCTGCGCTTTCTGCCATTTTCCTAACATCATCGGCTCCACCGAAGGCGACAAGGACGTTTATCTGGACCACCTCGAAAAGGAGATGGATATATCGATGAGCAGGTTCGGGGTCTCCAGGGTAAAAGCCCGTTCTATCCTGCTCGGCGGCGGCACGCCCACGTTCATGTCCCCGGCGCAGATGAAGCGGTTCATGGGTTTTTTTACAGCCCGCATGGACATGAGCGGCATGACGCAGTTCTCCTGCGACACCAGCCCGTTCTTCCTGCTCGGCTACGAGGGGCGCGAGCGCCTGAAGATCATGCGCGACGCCGGCGTACGGAGGCTCGCGATAGGCGTGCAGGCATTCTCCGACCCCATTCTTAAGAAGATGGCCCGCCACCACAACAACGCCGACTCCCTCAGGGCCATCAGCATGGCCAAGGAGATGGGGTTTAAAGTGAACCTCGAACTGATCTGCGGCTACCCCGGCGAGACCCCCGGGCTGTGGGTGGACATGGTAAAACAGGCGCTGCGCTGCGAAGTGGACGAGATCATGATCTACCGGCTGAAGATCCTGCCGATGGGAGTGCATACCGGGGCGATCTACAGCCTGTTCGACTCCCGCGGCAATCCGCTGATCACCAACGACGAGCAGATACGGCTGAAGGCGGTGGCCATAGGCTTATTGGAGCAGAACGGCTACCACGAGACCATGTCGAGGTTCTTTTCCAAGACACCGGCGGATTATTCGTATTACATGAGCGACTGGATGGGCGGCCAGCACGACAACCTGGGTTTCGGCCTGTACTCCATGACCATGGAGCGCCCGGGCGAGAAGGGCGAGAACATGGTGTTCGCGGACGTCGCGGAAATCGAGCACGCGCTGCAGAGCCACGCGCTCTCGATCCACGCGAAGATCAAGTGCCGCTACCACACGGTCGATT
>JAPLKJ010000011.1 GCA_026388125.1 Elusimicrobiota bacterium | reverse complement strand
GGCATCCGCATCCCGGCCCCCAGCCCGAGCCGTGGTATCCGCCTACCCCCGAGCCGTACAACCCTCAGCCGCCGGCTCCGGAGTACAAGGAGCTCTCGCTGCAGTCGTCCGGTTATGTGGGCAGGTCGTTCTACCTGACCTTTGCCGACGCTAAAGCGGCTTACTACAAGGGGGCGCAGCTAGACCTCACCGTTGAGGCTATGGCCCTCCCCGCCGGCGCTGACATGCCCGCCAACGGGCTGCAGCAGATAACCGTGCACGGCACTTACGACGTGAACTCGATGTACAGCATAAGGCTCGCCGACAATCCGCCGCCCGGCAGGTACATACTTACCATCAAGTTTGCCCGCCTCAGCCAGGGTTCCGTGGGCGCGGAGAACAGCACCATAGAGCTGTTGGATATTAAGTAGATAGGGACTTAAAATAAAGGGCCCGGCCGCCGCGGGGCGCGGCCGGGTCCTTTATAACACTTAAGGATCAAGCATGCGCATAATAAAAAATGCAGTGATAAATTTAATTTTTACAGCTGTCTGCTTAAGCGGCTCGGGGGCTTCAGCCCAGACTATCTCTCTTCCCATTCCGGCGGGCGAGTATGATGTTTTCATCAGGTATTTTTCACTTAAGCGGAGCGCTTCGGTCCCGAAAGGCGTTCTGGTCCCTTTGCGGGCTTCGGGAATCGAAGATTGCAGAGCCGGCGAAGCCGCGAAATACTATGAACAGCTTCCCGTCATAGAAATATCTCCCGGCGCCGACGCTTCGTCGGGGAAACCTGCCCGTTTCTTTCCCGGTGTTTTTCCGGAGTCCGTATTGCGGGCGTGGCGCCTGCCGCAGCAGGCCCTGCCCAGTGTTCAAAGCCTGGAAGTTCCAAGGGCTTACGACCTGCCGGGACCCGCGCAGCTGCGCGGCACTATCCTGTTCCTCCCCGGCCTGGGCTCCGAGCCGCAGTTTTATTTAACCATCGCAACAGCCCTGGCCACCCGCGGCTACAAAGTACTTATAAGCGCGCACCCGGGAATTTCCGGGGACGCGTACACTTCCGGCGATTGTATGGCGCCGGGTATTGACCAGGCGCAGCTTATGATCAAGATCCAAAAGGCCAAGCTGATAGATCCGGTTATGGACGCTTCCCTTAAAGTGCTGGTAAAAGATATTGCTGTCCTGGCGAAATACGCCCGCAATGCCGATACGGAGAAACGGGCTTTGCCGCTATTCGTCATGGGGCACTCTATAGGCGGAATAGCGGCCAACATGTATTGTTCTAAAAAAGGGAACGGCTGCGCCGCGGCGGTCAACCTCGACGGCGGCGAATACCCGCTCTTTCCCCGGCAGTCCTGGCCCTCCCGCAGGGACCTTCCCTATCTGAAATTCCATTCCACCGAGAACATGGGCAGGGACAGGATCCCGAAAGAGCTGCCAGGGCCGCGCCAATGCCTTATTGATTTCTCCGGCGGCGGCGGGAAAGTACGGCATGAATCATTTACCGACACGGGGTTTTTCAAAGGCATACCGCCAGAAGATATGCCGCTCGCGGACCTGAGGAGCAGTACCGCGCGGGCGATACTCTCGTTCCTTAGTAAAACCTCTGCGAACGACCGGACGGAGGCGTCCCTGTCCTGGTGTGACGGACTTGGTGAACAATAGTTTGTGCGGAGCAATTTGAGACGCCAGTACCAAATGAAATAAAAGGAGCAGATATAAAATGAAAACGACAATAGTGGCGGTTATCTTGATAATGTTCGCCTGGGCTAAGCTAGAGCCCGCCTCCTGCATGGATAGATTGCTGGCGGACAGCGAGAATTCCCCGGCCGTAGCGGCCGTTCAGGCTCCGGCGGCGCCGACCGTGGACCTGGCCTCGGTCATGAACGTACTGAAGAGAGAGACGGGGACGAAAAAAGCCAGCCCCGCAGCCGCGCTTCCGTCCCGGGCTATTTTCGGCAAAGACGACAGGCAGGAACTTTTTTCCGCCCCTGTCCAATGGAAAGAGATAGGACATTCCCTGGCCGGCAAGGTTTCCGTGGACCATATCACCGACCACGGTTCTTCGTGGGAGCTGCATGGCGACCCCTTAAGCGCGAAGGAATGCCCGGGCAACCGTTTCTCTGACCAGATAACCGTTCCCAGCTGCACGGGCTTCCTGCTAAAACCTGACCTGCTAGTGACCGCGGCGCATTGCATAAAGGCGCAGGACGACTGCGACAACTTTAAATGGGTATTCGAATACGCGTTGGCGAACCAGGGCGATAAGAATTATACGAAGGTAGGAGCGGACCGGGTTTACCAGTGCAAAAAGATAGTGGCCCGGAACTACCAGAATTTCGGGGACATCGACTATGCCATCCTGCAGCTGGACCGCCCGGTAGAGGGGCGCAAACCTTTAAAACTGGCCCTGAACTCGCAGCCGGCCGTCGGGACCGGGCTGGTGAACATCGGCAATTCAAACGGCCTGCCGCTGAAGTACAAGGACTCGGCGCAGATCCTGCACATAAAGCCTACCGGCCAGGCTTTCGATTCCGAGATGGACACTTTCGGCGGCGACTCCGGCTCCCCGGTGTTCGACGCCGCCACCGGCGAAGTGCTCGGGATAACTTCCAGCGGGCACGCGGACCATTTTCACGACGGGGCCAGCAACTGCAGGCAGCTGAAAGTATGCAAGCCCGGCGAGAAATGCAACCTGTCCGTAGCTTCCGGCATCTGGAACCTTAAGAGCGAACCTGCGCTGGGAGCGAACTAAAACATGAAAACACAGCTAAAACATGCGGCGGCGGTACTGCTGGCGCTCTCAGCGGGCGCGGCGGCGGAAGAAGGAGAAGCCTCGGTCCTTATCAAGCTCCGGAAGGGGAGCAGCATAGAGGCGTTCACTGCGGCGCTGGCCCAGAAACACCCGGGCATAACGGTTGAGCCCGTTGTAGGCGACGTATACCTGGCGAAAGAAAAGACCTCCAGGGGCGGGAAGGACCTTGCCGCCAGCCTGGAGGCGTTCAATAATATAAGCGCGGTACAGCCGCAGGAACTCGCTTATCCCCCCAAAGCCGCTGTAGAAGCGGACGCGCCGGATAAGACCTGGTTCCTTACCAAGATACAGGCCCCGCTGTTCTGGGCGAAGAGCAAAGGCAGCCGCAGCATGCGGGTGCTGGTCTGCGACACGGGCATAGAATCCGGGCACCCGGACCTGCGCGGCAACGTGGGCCCGGGTATGAACTTCGTGGATGGCAGCGCTAATACGGAGCCCACCGGCAACGGCCACGGCACCCGAATAGCCGGCCTGATAGGAGCGCAGGGCGGGCATACCGGCACCGGCGCCTCAGGAGTGAACTGGGCGGTGACGATGATCCCCGGCAAGGTAAGCAACCAGGCCGACGGCGCCACCGACCACTCCAACAGCGCGAAATGCATAAAATGGGGCGCCGACCAGGGCATAAAGGTGGTAAACCTGAGCATCAGCAACGCCGCCGGCAACCTGGCGGTGCAGGAAGCCGCGGAATACCTTTACAATAAAGGCGGGATACTGGTAGTGTCGGCCGGCAATAAAGGAGAGTTCCTGAACCTGCCCGACGACCCCCATATGGTAGTGGCAGGGGCGACTAACGAACTGGACTGGCATCCGCCGGCGTATAACACGGGGAAATATGTTGACCTTTCTGCGCCCTCCTCCGCGCTGTATACCACCGACAAAGGCGGCGGCTATATAACCAGCAACGGCACGTCGCTGTCCGCCGCCATAGTTTCAGGCGCGGCGGCCCTGATGCTGACCGTGAAGCCGGACCTCACCGCGCAGGAGCTCATCGACCTGCTGCTGGCGTCCACGGTGGACCTGGGCAGCCCCGGCCGGGACGAAGTGTTCGGCGCGGGCAGACTTGATCTGAAGAAGGCGATGGAGCTTTTAAAACTCTGAGCCCTATTAAATAATACCGCACCGGATCCCGTCCATAGGTCACTTCACCGGAGAGCCGCAAGGCTCTCCGGTTCTGTTTTTCGGACGCGTTTAAATTATCATATTAAGCTGACGGCTTAACTAGAAATGCTTTCGCTAAGCCGCCTCTCCTGGGTCAAATTAACAAGCCGCGCTGGTTCTCCCGCCTCATGTAGAGCATCTCCGGACGGAGTAAACTTATAGTATGAGGTTTAGGCGTGGTTCGATAGACCGCATAAAACTAAAAAAGGGGATCAATATATATATGAAAAAAGTAACGACGATGATAGTTATGCTGGGTCTTACCTGCAGCGCCTATGCCGCTGAGGACGCCGTAAAAGCGCTGGCCGCTCAAGCCCCGGAAGCCGCTGGAATGAGCGTTGCCGCCGTTTCCCCCGCTGAAGCGCTGCCTGCCAAGGTCTCGCCGCTTCAGCAGGAATTCAACAAAAGGGCCGAACTTTTCGAGACCGGCGCCCTTGTTCAGATAGGCGATCTGCCCGGGGGTAATCTGTTCGGCGTCCGCCACGCCGACCTGCTCTCCGCGGGCAAAGACGGAGAACTGAAGCATGGGGACGCTTACCTGTCGGTGTTCGCGCAGGACAGCGGCCGTTTCGCGGACGCCGCCCCCGTGTACGGCATCTCTGCCAAACTGAACAGCGAGTTCGCCTACGAAGCCGACTATATTCCTTATAACTATGTCGTGATTAATACCCTTAGAATGAACGTCTCTCCCCACAACAGAGGTACGGCAAGCGTGGCCGTCAGGGAGATCAAGTACAACGGCCCCGGGCTGCTGATCGTAAAATTCACCGAAAAATTCCTCTCAGGCCACGGCGAACATGAGTTCACCAGCTACGGCCTTCTGGACTCCAGGAAATAGGCGAAGTTCCGGAAGATCTGGTGACATAATACTTAATTCAGGAAAAGCGGGCATTATTGTCACCAGGTTTTACCGAATAAGGTGCGAATAAGGTGACACGCAACTTAATTGGCAGCAATTAAGCTGTGTGTCACGAATGGCACTAACTTAAGGTTTTCGCTTCTTAACACCCGTTGTTGTTGCCTCACAAATCTTTTGCGATAAACTCCGCATATTCTGCACAGTCTGCTCAAGTTTGCTGTTGTTTACAATCGCCGCCTGGAACTTCTTTACC
>JAPLKJ010000049.1 GCA_026388125.1 Elusimicrobiota bacterium | reverse complement strand
TGGTAGGTATAGACGAGAGTTTCCAGAACGGGGACCTGGGCCGGACCACCTTCAATAACGCTTTCGCCGGCCTGAAGGCGGCCGGTTTCAAGGCCACCGTGAACGAGTCCCGCCGTAAAATGCTCTCTTTCAGCTTCGGCTCCAAGCGCACGTCGGTGGAAATGCTCCTGCTGGACCCCGACAGCGCCCAATTCGCCAAGGAAGCCGTGCGCGGCATGAAGAACTCGGACATCTTCCTTTACGACGGGCACTCCGGCCTGGGCGGCTACCTGAGCCCCGAGCGTCTTACCGAGGACTCCGGCGAGACCCTGGCGCTGCCCCAGAAAAAGTACCAGATCTTCGTCTTCCAGGGCTGCTCCACCTACGCTTACTACAACACCGCTTTCTTCAAGTTGAAGCGCTCAACTTCCGACCCCAAGGGGACGAAGTACCTGGACATCTTCACCACAGGCATAGGCGCGGCTTTCGAAGTGGGCGCGAACGTCGACGTGACCTTCCTGACCAGCGTTACCATGGGCCAGAAACCGTCCTGGCAGACCATCATGGATAAAGTGCACGCAGCGGAAGGCGAAGACTCCGCCCTCTCGCACATCAACGGCGATGAGGACAACCCCCACACGCCCTGAGCCTTTCCGTAGCGTCAGCCCATTTTTCGGGAAACGCACCATTCAGGTGATCTTGATCGCGTTCACCGGGCAGGTCCATACGCACCCGCCCAGCCGGTCGCATTTCGTTTCATCCGTTACCTTGCATTTCCCGGTTTCTTTATCCAAATACAATATCCTTTGCGGGCACATTCCTACGCACTTCCCGCAGCCGGTACATAAGCTCTCATCGATCAAAACTATTTTATTCATTTTACGCCCAGCACTTCCGTGATGGCTTTTTCCAGGCTTTCCTTCGGCAGTGCGCCGCGCACAACCTGCGGCTTGCCGGATACCGGGATCAAAAACATGGTCGGGATACTTTGTATGTCGAACATGGAGGAAAGCTGTTGTTCTTCCTCTGTATTTACTTTGTACACATCCAGCTTCCCGGCATATTTCTGTGCCAGTTCGGCCAGCACGGGCGAAAGCATCTTGCACGGCCCACACCAATCGGCATAGAAATCCACTATGCAGGGCTTTAACCCGGCGAACTTCCACTCTTTGTTCTGTTCGAAGTCGAAAACTTTTGCTTTAAACGTATCCTGTGTAAGATTTTCCATAACTCCTCCTCGTTACCTGTTCACCGCGAATATAAACCCCAAAAGGGCGCCCCAGATAACGCTTAAATACGGATTCCTCACTAGCGGGCACATGCCGGAGGCGCAGCCCACGATCCTGTGCCAAAGATACCCCGCGGCTCCCCCGGCGGTTATTCCCAGAACGATTTTTAGAACATTCATAACGGCGCCTCCGCAAGTTTTATCCTTCATCTATTAGATGCGCGAAACGCAAAAAGGATGCGCGCTGTTTTTTGCGGGCCAATGATAATGATGTGCGGATGGGAGCTGCGGATAGGATCAGCGGAAATCTGCGAGTTGTTTCTTCAAAAGAAGTCTGGCGCGATGAAGCTTCGCTTTTAAAGCGGGCAGGGAGGTTTTCATTCTTCCGGCCGCCTCGGAATTGGACAAGCCTTCTATGTCGCACAAAGTTATGGCTATGCGGTAGTCCGGCGGAAGCGAGACCAAAGCCCTGCTTACGGCGCGGCTGAGCTCATTTTTTATGGCGGTTTCCCCGGCGGAAGGGGTTGACGGGTGGGCGCCGCTTCTGTCCCCGGGTATTTCAGAGCCGGCCTCTGTTTTCGCCTTTCGAAACCGCTGCCAGCAGTTATTGGCGGCGATGCGGTAAAGCCAGGTGCCGAAAGCGGCGTTGGCCTTGAACGAGTCGATGTGTTTCAGCGCGGAGATAAATGTTTCCTGCGCCACGTCCTGGGCTTCGGAGGGCATCCTGGCGCAGACGCTGGAGGCGATACCGTAAAGCCGGTCTTTATATTTCAAAACCAAAGCTTCAAAAGCCTTGTTATCTCCCCCTTGGGCGCGCGCTATTAAGGAACTTTCGTCATCCATATGTTTGCCGACCAGATTATTTCAGCGCACTATTTTTTCAACAGGTAGTCAGCCATGGCCTTATACAGCGTTGTAGCCGCCAGTATGGCGCAGTGCCGGTGATCGGCCGGGAGATTACCGAGCACTTTGATGATAAGTCCTGGAGAAATAAACAGCGCCTCCTCCAGAACTCGACCGTCAGCGTAGAAAGCCGCCGCCGCACCGCAGGCTTTGGTAAAAACGCAGCCGGCCGCATGAAACCGGACCTCCGCCA
>JAPLKJ010000293.1 GCA_026388125.1 Elusimicrobiota bacterium | reverse complement strand
AGTCAACAACCTGATGATAACGTCGCTGACGGCGCGGCCCAAGGGCGTGCTGCCGCTGGCTATCTCCACCGTAACCTGCGCGGCTATGGACCTGGGCGACCTTGACCGGCTGGTCTATACGTGGACCGCCGACGGCGGCTCTGTAACGCCCAACGGCACGGAGGCGTACTGGACCGCGCCCGGATCCACGGGCACGTACAACATCACCTGCCAGGTGGACGACGGCGAGCCCGGCGGCGTGCAGAGCAAAAACGTGGAGATCTGGGTGGCCAGCGTGCCGGTGATAAATTCCGTTACGCCCGGCCAGGTCCGCGTGTCCACCGGTACGCGCACCGATATAGTGTGCGTGGCCACCACACCCGCCGAGGGCGGCCTTACCTATGAATGGACGTCCACCGGCGGCACCACGGGCGGCACCACTGATACGTTCGCCTGGACGGCGCCGGCCGCTACCGGCGCGTACAGCATCACCTGCGCGGTGACCGACAGCAACGGCGGCCGGGTGTGGAAGAGCACCGGTGTGGTAGTCAACAACCTGGCGATAAAGTCGCTGACGGCGAAGCCCAAGGGCGTGCTGCCGCTGACCGTTTCCACCGTAACCTGCGCGGCTATGGACCTGGGCGACCTGGGCCGGCTGGTCTACACTTGGACCGCCGACGGCGGCTCTGTAACGCCCAACGGCACGGAAGCTTACTGGACCGCCCCTGAATCCACCGGCACGTACAGTATCACCTGCCAGGTGGACGACGGCGAGCCCGGCGGCGTGCAGAGCACGAACGTGGAGATCTGGGTGGCCAGCGTGCCCGTGATAACGAAGCTTACCGCTGACCCGGATAAGGTCCGCAGCAGCGAAACTTCCATTCTTACGTGCGAGGGCAAGGCGCCCGGCAGCGGCGAGCTGACCTATACGTGGACGGCTACGAGCGGCACCATCCCCGGCAGCGGCTCGCCCGCTATCTGGACGGCGCCGGCCGCTACCGGCACGTACGTGATAACCTGCGGGGTGATGGACGACCAGGGCCGTACCGCCTCCATGGATATAAGCATCCTGGTCAATAACCCGCCTACGGTCTCGTCGGTGACCGCCCGGCCTTCCATTATCCTGCCGCTGGGCGTTTCTACCGTAACGTGCAACGCCACCGACCCGGATAACGCGGTGCTGTTCTATACGTGGACGGCCACCGGCACGGTCACACCGCTGGGGGCCAACCAGGCGGCCTGGACGCTTCCCGCCGCCACGGGCACGTACACCATCACTTGCGAGGCCTCCGACGGCGAGGGTGGCAGCGCGCAGGGCAGCGCGGACGTGATCGTTGCCACCGGCCCCGTGATAACGCAGCTTACCGCCATCCCCGATAAGGTCCGCAGCAGCAGAACTTCGCAATTGGAGTGCGACGCGTACGCGCCGGGCGACGGCGCCATTACCTACACGTGGACCCCGGACAGCGGGACTATTTCCATTCTCGGTTCGTCCGTGACCTGGACGGCGCCGGCTGCTACCGGCACCTATTCCATAGCCTGCGAGGCGGCGGACGATCTGGGCCATACCGCTTCCCGCAGCGTGAGCGTGCTGGTCAATAACCCGCCCGTAATAAGCTCCGTGACCGCCGATCCCGGCATCGTCATGCCGCTGGCGATCTCTACCGTAACGTGCGCCGCCACCGACCCGGATAACGCCGTGCTGTTCTACACCTGGACCGCTACCGGCACCATCGTGGACCTGGGCTCGGGGCGCATCGCCTGGACTGCGCCTGCGGATACGGGCACCTATAACCTCGCGTGCGATGTTTCCGACGGGGAAGGCGGCAGCGCGCAGGGCAGCGTTGACGTTATTGTCGCTACCGGCCCTGTGATAACAGGTTTCACCGCCACCCCCGATAAGGTCCGCAGCGGCGCGATCGCGGAACTGGAATGCGACGCTTACGCCCCCGGCAGCGGCGTCCTGACCTATACGTGGTCGCCGGCCAGCGGCACTGTTTCCATCGTCGGTTCGTCCGTGATCTGGACGGCGCCGGCCGCTACCGGCACGTATTCCGTAACCTGCGCAGTGGAGGACTATCTGGGTAATACCGCTTCCCGGAGCGTGAGCATCCTGGTCAACAACCCGCCCGTGATAGACTCCGTGAGCGCCGATCCCGATATTGTGCCGCCCATGGAGATCTCTACCATAACGTGCGCCGCCACCGATCCGGATAATGCCGTGCTGTTCTATACGTGGACGGCCACCGGCACGGTCACCCCGCTGGTGGGCAACCAGGCGGCCTGGACGGCCCCGGCCGCTACGGGCGCGTACACCATCGCGTGCGAGGTCTCCGACGGCGAGGGCGGCAGCGCGCAGGGCAGCATAGAGGTTATAGTGGCTACCGGCCCCGTGATCACGGTGTTCACCGCCACCCCCGACAAGGGTCGCAGCAGCGCCGCCTCGGAGCTTCTCTGCAAAGCGAAAGCTCCCGCAGGCGGCGCGTTGACGTATTCCTGGACGCCGGACAGCGGTACCATTTCCGGCAGCGGCCAGTCGGTTACCTGGACGGCGCCCGCCGCTACCGGCACCTACAGCGTAAAATGCGAGGCGGCGGACGGAAAAGGCGGAAAGGCCGCGGAATACGTTTATATCCTGGTCAACAACCCGCCGGTCATCACCTCCCTGGCCGCCGATCCGGCCAATGTGCTGCCGCTGACCATCTCTACCATAACGTGCGCCGCCTCCGATCCTGATAACGCGTACCTGTTCTATGCCTGGACCGCCGCTGGTACCGGGGTCGACCTAGGGGCGGGGAGGCTGGCCTGGACGGCGCCGGTCGACAGCGGCACCTACACTATAGTCTGCGAGGTGTCGGACGGTGAGGGCGGCGTGGCCAAGCGCAGCATAGAGGTGCTGGTGAGCACCGGCCCGCTGATAACCGACTTCAGCGCCAGCAAGAGCATGCTTCCTCCCAACGGCGTGGCCGACGTCGTCTGTATCGCCACCGCGCCCAACAACGGTGAACTGCAGTACGAATGGAGCCATGACTGCGGCGATATCACGGCTTTATACGCTTCGTCGATAACCTGGACGGCGCCTGGCTCCACCGGAACGTGCAGCATCGGCTGCAAAGCGAGCGTAGACGGGCAGGGCAGCGCGAGCGCGAGCCTGGTCATCCTGGTGAACACCGCTCCGAAGATAAGTTCGATGACGGCGTCGCATACGGTGGTGTCTACCGGGGCGCTGGTGGCGCTGGAATGCGCGGCCTCGGACGCTGACGGCGACAGCCTGGTATACAACTGGACTTCCGTGGCAGGAAGCACGCTGTCGGGCAGCGGCACGTCGGTGACCTGGACGGCGCCGGTGGATACCGGCACGTATGCCGTCAGCTGCGAAGTGTCCGACGGGAAGGCCGGCGGAACGGACCTGGCGTCCTTGCAGGTGACTGTGGCTACGGGGCCGATGATAACAAGCCTGACCGCCGCTCCCGATACTGTGGGCAGGAACGAGGAATCCATTATAGTCTGTCTGTCCACGGCTCCGGATAATCAGACGCTGACGTATACCTGGAGCGCGGACAGCGGCAGCCTAACCGCCGTCTATCCTTCGTCCGCCGCGTGGACCGCGCCGAACGCCACCGGAACGTTCAGCGTCTCCTGCGAAGTCAGGGCGGCGGAGGGCGGCAGCGCGAATGGCAGCGTCGCCATCATTGTCAACACCCCGCCGAAAATAAACTCCTTCACCGCCGTTCCAGCCGTGATATCCACGGGGGCGGCGTCGGTCCTTGAATGTCTGGCTACCGACGCCGACGGCGAAGAGCTCGCGTATACCTGGTCCATTGTTGAAGGCAGCTCGCTGACCGGCAGCGGGTCTACCGTGACCTGGACGGCGCCGGATTCTCCGGGCGACTATTCGGCCACCTGCAAAGTGTCGGACGGTCATACCGGCGGCATCGCCCAGCAGGATATAACGGTGCTGGTGGCTACCGGGCCCGTGATAACGGAGCTGACCGCGGCGCCTGACATGGTGGCCCGCAGCTCCGCGGCCGTCGTGGTCTGCCTGGCCACGGCGCCGGACAGCGGAGAGCTCCTTTATTCCTGGACCGCCGACAGCGGTACCATAACTTCTGTCTACGTTTCTTCCATAACCTGGGAAGCCCCCAACGCCACCGGCACTTATTCCGTCACCTGCGAGGTCGGCCTGGCCGGGCGCGGCAGCGTGACCAGGAGCGTCGGCATACTTGTCAACAGCCCCCCGAAGATAACCTCCCTGACCGCGGAGCCCACCGTTATGTCCACGGGCGCGCTGGTGGCGCTGGAATGCGCGGCGACGGACGAGGACGGGGACGAACTTGCCTATAACTGGACCGCGGTGGCCGGCAGCACGTTCTCCGGCAGCGGCGCGTCGGTAACCTGGACCGCGCCCGCATCCACGGGTACGTACGAGGTCTCCTGCGAAGTGTCGGACGGTAAGGCCGGCGGTACGGTCCAGTCCGTAGTGCAGCTGCTGGTGGCTACGGGCCCGGTGATAACCAAACTGCTGGCGGTACCGGACACTGTGGCCAGGGATACGCGGGCCAGCATAATATGCGAGGCGACCGCTCCGTACAGCGGCGGATTATCCTACGTCTGGAGTGCGGACAGCGGCAGCATAACCGCGATCTACCCCTCTTCAGCTACCTGGGCGGCTCCGCATTCTACGGGAACGTACAATATCAGCTGCCTGGTGGACAGCGCGGGGCACGGCAGCACCTCCGGCACGGTGCAGGTCTTGGTGAACAGCCTGCCCAAAATAGCCTCTATGACGGCGGTTCCGACGGTGCTGGCCCCGGGAGGGGTCTCCTCGCTCGAATGCTCGGCTTCGGACCCTGACGGGGATACGCTGGTTTACAGCTGGACCGCGGTGGAAGGCAGTACTATCACGGGCAGCGGTTCGTCGGCGGTCTGGACGGCGCCCGTGGCCACCGGCACGTATTCCATCGGCTGCATGGTGTCTGACGGGCATACCGGAGGCACGGACCAGAAGACCGCGGACGTGATGGTGGCGGCCGGGCCGGTGATCACCAGCCTCACCGGGAATCCGGACACGGTGCCCCGCGAGGGCAGTTCGCTGTTAGTGTGCGTGGCGACGGCGCCGGACAGCGGCGAAATGCTGTATTCCTGGAACGCGTCCAGCGGGAACCTGACGGCATATACTTCGTCCGCTACCTGGACGGCCCCCAATGCCACGGGCACGTACACCGTCAGCTGCGAAGTGACCGTCACGGGGAGCGGCAGCGCGCAGAAAGACCTGGCCATACTTGTTAACAGCCCGCCCGTTATCGGTTCGCTGACCGCCGCGCCTTTAGTGATCTCTACCGGCGCGGCGGCGGACCTTCTGTGCGCGGCGACGGACCCCGACGGCGAAGAGCTCGCCTATACCTGGACCGCGCCGGCCGGCAGCACGCTGACCCCCAGCGGCGCCGCGGCTACCTGGAGCGCGCCCGTATCCACCGGGATATATGAGGTCACCTGCACCGTCTCCGACGGGCATGAAGGCGGCAAGGACGAGAAAGGCGTGCAGCTCATGGTGGCTACCGGCCCCGTCATAACCAGCCTGCTGGCGAACCCCAGCACGGTGGCCCGCAACCGGGATGCCAGCGTGATCTGCGAGTCCACGGCCCCGGAGAGCGGGGAACTGGTCTATAACTGGACCGCCGACAGCGGCACCATATCCGCGGTCTACGCCTCGTCCGCGGTCTGGACGGCCCCTAACGCCACCGGCACCTACAACGTGACCTGCGAAGTGAGCGTTGCCGGCTGGGGCAGCGCCTCCGGCAGCGCGGCCATACTCGTTAACAGCAAGCCCGTCATAGATTCTCTGACCGCCGCGCCCGCTTTGCTGTCCACAGGCGCGGTAACCACGCTTACCTGCGCGGCTACCGACCCCGACGGCGACGAGCTGGAGTACAGCTGGACCGCCGTAGAGGGCAGCACGCTCGTCAGCAGCGGAGCTACCGCTACCTGGACAGCGCCCGGGTCCACCGGCGCTTATCTTATCTCCTGCGCGGTGACCGACGGCAAGCCCGGCGCGGCCGTGCAGCAGAACGTCCAGGTGCAGGTGGCCACGGGGCCGGTGATAATCAGCCTGACCGCCAACCCGGACACGGTGGCCCGCGATGCACAGGCCGGCATAGTCTGCGTGGCGACGGCGCCGGACAATGGCACGCTGCAGTATTTCTGGACCGCAGACGGCGGGAGCATAAGCGGTATTTACGCGTCGTCCGCTACGTGGACCGCGCCAAGTACCACGGGGACTTACGTGGTGGGCTGCGAAGTCAGGGTGGAGGGGTACGACAGCGTGAGCAGGAGCGTCGCGGTCCTGGTCAACAGCCTGCCCAAGATAAGTTCCGCCACCGCTTCCCCGTCAGTGCTGTCCACCGGGTCGGTAACTTCGCTGTTGTGCGTGGCGTCGGACCCCGACGGGGAAGTTCTGACCTACGGCTGGTCCGCCATCGACGGCAGCACGGTCACCGGCTCCGGCGCGTCCGCCACCTGGACCGCGCCGGAATCCACCGGCGTTTACACTCTTACCTGCGGGGTATCGGACGGCCATACCGGAGGCACCGACCAGGCGAGCGTGCAGGTCCTTGTGGCTACCGGGCCCGTTATAACGCTCCTTTCCGCCGCCCCGAACATCGTGCCCCAGGGCGCTAAGGCCAGCATAGTGTGCGTGGCCACTGCGCCCGATAACGGCGAGGTGTCGTATGCCTGGAGCGCGGACAGCGGCAGCATAATCGCCGTCTACGCTTCATCCATCGCGTGGACGGCTCCCATCGCCACGGGTACGTTCCACGTCACCTGCGCCGCGAGCGTGGTGGGCCGGTCCACCGCGGCCGAGAGCGTGGACATTCTGGTGAACAGCCCGCCGAAGATAGAGTCTCTGACGGCCGCACCCCCGGTCGTGTCCACGGGCTCGCCGGCGCTGCTGACGTGCGCCGCGAGCGACGCTGACGGCGACGATATAGAATATACCTGGCTGACGGCCGGCGGCTCCATCTCCGGCAGCGGGTCTACCGTGACCTGGTCGGCGCCGGCCGCCACCGGCACGTTCGAGATAACCTGCGGCGTGTCCGACGGCAAGGACGGCGGCGCCGTGCAGCAGGTCGTTCAGGTGCTGGTGGCTACCGGCCCCGTAATAACGGACATAACGGCCTCCCCTGACACTATTGCCAGGACCGGCCTGGTGAGCGTGGTCTGCGTGGCCACGGCGCCGGACAGCGGCGAGCTGGAATATTACTGGAGCGCGTCCAGCGGCAGTATCGTTGTGACTAACGGCGCGTCCGTGACCTGGCAGGCGCCTGACTCCACCGGGACCTACAGCGTCACCTGCGAGGCAGTTGTGGCCGGGCGCGGCAACGCGCTGAAGAGCGCGTCGGTGCTGGTGAACAGCCGGCCGGTGGTAACTTCCGTCACGGCCGTCCCTTCCGTGGTCTCTACCGCTTCGCTAGTGGCGCTTACGTGCAGCGCCTCCGATCCCGACGGGGAAGAATTGACCTACAGCTGGAGCTCCATAGACGGCGGTTCCATCTCCGGCGGCGGATCTTCGGTAACCTGGACGGCGCCCCTGACCACCGCCACATACACCATAGCCTGCGGCGTATCCGACGGCCATCCCGGCGGCACCGACCAGAAGGACACGAAGGTGAAAGTGGCGGCGGGGCCGGAAATAACCAGCCTCACCGCCGCGCCTGAAACGGTGGCCCGCAACGCTTCGGCCGTGGTGGTGTGCGTTGCCACGGCTCCGGACAACGGCGTGATCCTGTACTCCCTGACCGCGGCCAGCGGCACGATAACCGCCAACTACGGCTCGTCCGTAACGTGGGCGGCGCCCAATGCCACCGGCACCTATAACGTCAATTGCGGCGTGACCGTGATCGGGCGCGGCAACGACAACGCCAGCGTGGCGATACTCGTCAACAGCCCGCCGACCATAGCGTCCCTGCAGGCCGAGCCCACGATAGTTTCTACCGGGGCGCTGTCCTCCATCGTCTGCTCGGCTGCGGACCCGGACGGCGACGGGCTGGCGTACAGCTGGTCCGCCCCCGCGGGCAGCACGATAACGGCCGTCGGGGCCAACGCTGCCTGGACGGCGCCGGAGTCCACCGGCACGTACACGATAACCTGCGGCGTGACGGACGGCAAGCCCGGGGTCCTGGTAAAGAAGACCGTGATGGTGCAGGTGGCCACGGGCCCGATCATCACCAGCCTTACCGCGGTTCCCGAAACGGTGCCCAGGAACGGCGCGGTGAACCTGGTCTGCGTGGCCACGGCGCCGGACAACGGCAGCCTCTCGTATGCTTGGAGCGCGGCCAGCGGCACCGTGAACGCCTATGTTTCCTCCGCAACCTGGACGGCGCCCAACGCCACCGGGACGTACCGCGTCACCTGCGGGGCCAGCGTGGCCGGGCACGGCAGCACGAGCGAGAGCGTGTTCATACTTGTGAACAGCCGGCCGTCCATCTCTTCGCTGAGCGCCGAGCCTTCGATAGTGTCCACGGGCTCGGTATCCGTTATCAGTTGCGTCGCCTCCGATCCCGACGGGGACGAGCTCGAGTATTCCTGGGCCTCCTCCGCCGGCGGCAGCGTAACCGGCAGCGGGGACACGGTTACCTGGACGGCGCCCGAGTCCACCGGCACTTACTCGGTGCGCTGCAGGGTGACCGACGGCAAGCCCGGCACTCCCGTCCAGACCAGCGTGCAGGTGCGCGTGGCGACGGCCCCGATCATAACCAGCCTGATCGCGGACGCCGACACCGTGCCCCGGAAAGGCGTAGTGAACGTGATCTGCGTGGCCACGGCGCCGGACAACGGCGCGCTGGAATATGCCTTTACCGCCAGCAGCGGCAGCGTGACCGCCTATACTTCCTCCGCCGCGTGGACCGCGCCCAATTCGACGGGTAATTACAGCATCACCTGCGAAGCGAGCGTGCCTGGTCATGGCAGCGCGAGCGAAAGCGTTTCCGTTCTCGTGAACAGCAAGCCGGCCATCTCTTCGCTGATAGCCGAACCGTCGATAGTTTCCACCGGGGCCGCGTCCGCGCTCGTCTGCTCCGCCGCGGACCCCGACGAGGACGAACTGTTCTATACCTGGACCGCGGTGGAGGGCAGCACTATAACCGGCACCGGCCCGTCCGTGGCCTGGAGCGCGCCCGAGTCCACCGGCACGTACAGCATAACCTGCGGCGTTACCGACGGCAAGCCCGGCGTGCTGGTGCAGAAGGTCGTACAGGTGCGGGTGGCCACCGGGCCGATAATAACCGAGCTGTCCGCCACCCCGGATACTGTGCCCAGGAACGGCCTGGTAAGCGTAGTCTGCGTGGCGACGGCGCCGGACAACGGGGCGCTGGAATATAACTGGAGCGCCGACAGCGGCACCATAACGGCCGTTTACGCGTCGTCCGCGGAGTGGACGGCGCCCAATGCCACCGGCACGTACAGCATAACCTGCGCCGCCAGCGTGCCGCTGCATGGCAGCACCAGCGGGAGCGTGGCCATACTTGTTAACAGCCGGCCGGTCATAGATTCCCTGCTGGCGGACCCGGCGATAGTTTCCACGGGGTCGGCTGCGACAGTGGCCTGCGCCGCCACGGACCCCGACGGCGACGAGCTGTTCTATACCTGGTCGGCCCCGGCGGGGGGAATTCTGACCGGCCTCGGCTCGACCGTTACCTGGACCGCGCCCGGGTCCACCGGTACGTACGAGATCACCTGCGGCGTTACCGACGGCAAGCCCGGAGTGCTGGTGGAGAAGAACTTGCTGGTGCGCGTGGCCACAGGCCCGATGATAACCAGCCTGACAGCCACCCCCGACACTACGGCCCGCAGCGGCTTGGTCAGCGTGGTCTGCCTGGCGACGGCGCCGGACAACGGCGAGCTTGTCTATAACTGGAGCGCCGACAGCGGCAGCCTTACCGCCTACACGTCCTCGGCGGCCTGGACGGCGCCCAACGCCACCGGCACTTACCACGTCGCCTGCGAGGCCGCCGTGGCCGGGCACGGCAGCGCCAGCGAAAGCGTGGCCATCCTGGTCAACAGCCGGCCCGCTATCGGTTCCCTGACGGCCGACCCGGCCATCGTGTCCACTGGCGCGGTCACGGCCCTTGTCTGCGCCGCGGCCGACCCCGACGGCGACGAACTGGAATACTTCTGGACCGCGGTGGCCGGCAGCACGATAACTGGCGCCGGCGCGAACGTGACCTGGACGGCGCCGGTATCCACCGGCACCTACGAT
>JAPLKJ010000131.1 GCA_026388125.1 Elusimicrobiota bacterium | reverse complement strand
GCCCATTTCGTGAAGTCCGCGTCCTTGTGCCAGTCCCCGGTGTCGGTGGAGTTCTGCTGCCAGATGATGTCGTCCTTGAACTCGGCTATCACGCTCTCGTCTATGGCGCCGCCGGCCTTGAACATGGCCTCTATCATCGAGTCCAGGTGGTTCGGCTCGCCGGGCTTGCCGAGGGCCAGCCTGAAAGTGGTGGTGGAAATGGAACCGTCGGCGTGCTTGACCGGCACGGCGGCCTGCACCACCACGTTCACGTTATCGGTGGAGCCGGTCTTTTTCATCTCCAGCAGCTGCCACATCAGGGAATAGCGCAGCGCGTCCTTGGTGGTGGAATAATACATCACGGTCCAGTTCCTGAGCGCCCTGGGGCGCCGCGCTGCGGGCTTCGGCGCGGGCGGGGTCTTCATCGTGCCTGAAATATCGGCGGCCCTTATGGCGTTAAGGTCCGTGCGCGGCAGGCCGGCGGCCCTGAGCGGGTTGGCGAATAATAAGATAAAAACAAGCGGGCTGATAATTTTAAGCATAGGTGTTTTCCTTTGCCGCGGCGGTCATTCTTTTTGCCGGCCGTTCCTGCGGTCTGCGCTTCACGAAATTATACACTAAAAAGACGCCGAAAATATGGTTTTTCCGGCAATAAGATCCAGGCTGTCAGCGCGCGGCAACGTCCGCCCTGCCGTTCTTGATATAATCATAGGGGCAGGTACCGCCCGCGAAGAACTTATTATGCCGCATTCATTCCATTTTTTCGGCTCTACGCTGATAGGCGTCTATCTGGCGTTCCATCTTTATTTTCTCTGGTGGACGGACCGCTATTTCTCTCCGTCCCCCCGGAGTTCCCGCGCTTTTAAATTCTGGCTCCTGGCGATGGCCCTGCTCTTCCCCGCCGCTGAATATTTCGAAGGGCGCGCGGCGGGCGGCCTGTCCGACGCGTTCATCTGGCTGGGGTTCTTCTGGCTGGGCGCCATGTTCATTCTCGTAACTGTACTGTTGCTCTGCGACCTCCTGTTCCTGGCCGTCAGGTTTTTCCGGCCGGGCTGGCGGCGGGCGCTGGGGGCTTCGGCTCTGATCCTGGCGGCCGCGCTGATAGCCCTGGCCGTTTTCCGGGGCGCCGCCCTGCCGGAGGTCAGGCCCGTGGCTATAACGCTCCGGGGCCTGCCCGCCGCTTTGGACGGCTTTAAGATAGTCCAGATCTCCGACGTGCACATAGGGCGCATTATCTCGGTCGGCAAGTTCCGCAGGATGGCGGCCCTGGTGAACGCCGCCCGGCCCGATCTGATAGTGTTCACCGGCGACATTACCGAGAGCGGCGTGGAGGACCCGGAAGGGGTGTGCTCGGTCATCAGGTCCATGAACGCCAGCTACGGCAAGGCCGGAGTGCTGGGCAACCACGACTCTTTTGCCGGTCCTGACAATTCGGCCGCTTTTTTCGAAGCCTGCGGCGTGAAGATGCTGCGCTTCGGGAAATACGAGCCCGTGCCCGGGCTGCAGGTGGCCGGGGTGGATTCCCCCCGGCGCGGCGCGCCGGCGGCGCGCACGCCCGCCCTGCTGGTCTCTGAACTGTCTCCTTCCAAGCCGCTGCTCTTCCTTTCGCACCGGCCGGAGATGTTTGAGCAGGTGCTGAAGGGGTTCCCGGCGCTGGCGCTCAGCGGGCATACCCACGAGGGGCAGCTGTATCCTTTCGGGCTGCTGGAAAGACATCTCTTTAAATATTTTTACGGTCTGTACAGGGAGGGCGGTTCCAGCGTCTACGTTACTTCCGGGGCCGGAACCTGGGGGCCCCCCATGCGGCTGTTCACCGTTTCCGAGCTGCCGCTGTTCGTGCTGCATCCCGCCTGATCACCGCGCCTGCGGCGCGCCGCGCGCCGCGGCCATTACGTCTTTAAGCGGGGTTCCGCTCTCTGCCGCCAGCCGGCGGCAGTCCTCGTATTCCGGCGTTACGGAGCAGACCTTCCCGTTGACCGAGCTTATCTTTATCCGTACCCGGCCCCAAGGTGTGTCCGCCGCGGCCTCGCGGCGTTCGGCGGCGGTACGGCGCACGGCGTAATTGCGTATCCCGAGGGTGGTGGTTTCCGTGAAAATAATATTCTCAACTTCACCCCGCAGCGCAGCCGGCGCCAGCGCCGACAGCTTCACCGCCGGGCGGTTCTTTTTCATCTGTACCGGCGTCAGCCACACGTCCAGCGCGCCGGCCTTGAACAGCCGCTCCATCACGTAGCCGAAGAGCTGCGGGCTGGCGTCGTCGATATTGGTTTCGAATACCAGCAGCCCGTCCTTATCGTCCGCCTGCAGCGTCCCGATCCTCGCGCGCAGCACGTTAGGGATATCCAGCTCCCAGCCGCCGGCGCCGTACGCCACGCTTTGCCCGGTGAAACCCGCGGGAATCTCCCCGAAGCCGTCGCACAGCGCGGCCAGCAGCGCGGCGCCGGTAGGCGTGAGCAGTTCTTTTTCTATGTCCCCGTGCGTGTAGGGAATGCCGTTGAGAAGTTCCGCCGTGGCGGGCGCCGGCACCGGCAGCCTGCCGTGCGCGCATTGCGTGAAGCCGAAGCCGGTGCGCAGCGAGTCGGCGTAAACCTTTTCGATGCCCAGCGCTTCCAGGCCGAATACCGCGCCGACAATGTCTATGATGGCGTCCACGCCGCCTACTTCATGGAAATGTATCTCGTCCTTCGCGGTGCCGTGCACCTTCGCTTCGGCGGCGGCCAGTTTATCGAAGACGGCGATGCTGCGCGCTTTTACCGCGGCGCTGAGGCCGGCCGCTTCTATGAGCTTCACGATGTCGGCCAGGCGCCGGTGCGGCTGACTCCGCGCTCTGTTGCAAGCAAGTAGAAATGTCATGGTTTAAGTTTTTTAGAAATGTCAGGTCAGTTGGATCGATATCTGTTGCTGCGGTGCAATCTTGCTGCTGATACGGAACCGTCGCCACGGATGATCCTTTCCTGGAATACTTGAGCTTTTTGAAGGCTGCTTCCCGTTAACTTTTAGTAAGTTGTTGATGTTAGCAGCATAGTATCCCTTGTACGGCCGCTTTTCGATGGCCTTATGGCGCAGGTACGTCCCCTTAAACTTTAAATGC
>JAPLKJ010000210.1 GCA_026388125.1 Elusimicrobiota bacterium | reverse complement strand
GCGCCTGCGGGCTGACGGGTTTAAAGGCCGCACCGTAACGCTGAAGGTACGGTTGGAAGGGTTCGAAACCCATACCCGGGCCAGAACCCTGACCGTTTCCACTAATTACGCCGACGTGATAGGGCGCGAGATACTGGCGCTGTACGCCGATTTTCAGAAAGGCGGCAAAAGGGTAAGGCTGCTGGGCGTGAAAGTCTCAGGGCTGATGCCGGCGGGGGAAAAAGAAAGCCTTTTCGAGGACGAGGCTGACGCCCGGCGCGAGAAGGCGCATAAGGCCATAGACGCCATCCGGGAAAAATTCGGCCAGGGGTCCATCTACCGCGCCGGCGGCAAAAAAGAAATATAATAGATAAGGTGACGCAGAACTTAATTCGCCAGATAAGTTGTGTGTCACCATATTTCAGGAGCTTACAACTATGGCAGTTTCAAAAGTATTCGAATATCAGCGCGCGGTCAGCCCCGATGAGATAGACGGGCTGGGGCACGTGAATAACCAGGTTTACCTGGACTGGTTCATGGATGCCGCCACCAGGCATTCCGCGGCCGCCGGCTGGGATATAGGGCGCATGATAACCCTGGGCGAAGGCTGGGTGGTGCGCCGCCACGAGATAGATTACCTGCAGCCCCTGAAGCCGGGCGAGACCGCCACCATGCGCACCTGGGTGGAAACGGCCGAGCGCGCCTCCTCAGAAAGACATTACGAGCTGTTCCGGGCTTCCGACGGGAAAATGGTGAGCTGCGGGCGTACCGTCTGGGTGTGGATAAATTATAAGACCGGCCGCCCCGCGCGCATTCCGGCGGCGGTCATAAAAGATTTCGCCAATTGGGAGCCTGCGGCGGGAACCGGCCTGTAAGCCGCGGTCCGTTGCCGGTCAGCTGTTGTTCTTTTCCGCCCTTACCTGTTCCACGGTTATCATTATCTTAGCGCAGGCCTCGGCGTCCGACAGGGCGTTGTGGTGCTGCAGCGGTATGCTGAGATGGTGGCACACATGCGAAAGCGTGGCGGGTTTCAGCCCCAGTTCCGCCTTTGAAAGCTTCACCGTGCAGACGAACGGGTGCGGCGGGACCGCCAGCCCTGCGGCGGCGCAGCAGGCGTTGAGCACGCTGCGGTCGAACGGCGCGTTGTGCGCGGTGATGAATTCTATCCCTTCGAAAAAACCGGCCAGCGCCGGCCAGACTTCCCCGAACGGGGATTCGTTCTCCACGTCCTCCCAGGTTATGCCGTGAATGTCCGTGAACAGCATGCATGGGCGCGGCGGCCGTATCAGCCGGTAGCCGGTGGCCGTGACGCGGCCGTCCTCCACGCGCGCCAGCCCCACCGCGCAGGCGGAGTCGCGCCCGTAATCCGCGGTCTCGAAATCTATGGCGGTAAATCTGGACATTCGGCTCAGGCCCGCCCGCTCTTTTCTGGTTCGGGATTCACGGCACGTGGATCCGTGTTGCTGAAAGTTACCATGAATTCGGCGCCTTCTCCCGGCAGGTTCCTGACCGATATACCGCCTTTATGGGTTTCCGCTACGTTCTTCGCTATCGCCAGGCCGAGTCCGATGCCGCCGGTCTTCCTTGTCATATAGTCGGCTACCTGGTAGAACGGATCTCCGACAGCTGAAAGGAGTTCAGCCGGTATGCCTATGCCGGTGTCCCTCACCGCCACGGAAGTTTCCTCCTCGTAGCGCTCTACGGCTATCTCCACCCTGCCGCCCCGTTTGTTGAAGAGTATCGCGTTCAGGACCAGGTGTTTTATCGCGGTGCGTACCCTGGCCGGGTCGCCGTAGATAACGGCGTTCGCGTCCGTTTCACGTACGATGATCGTTATCTCCAGCTCTCTCGCTTTTTCCAGCAATTCCTCGCGTACCGAAAGGGCCAGCGCGTTCAGGTTCATTTCCGCGCACACTGCGGGGGCGGTCTCTTTCTGGGTCTCGGCGTAAAATATCAGTTCCTCGATAGTTTTATGAAGCTCGCCGGCGCCGGACTTTACAATGTTCAGTAAGAGGCGCTGGGCTTCATCCGCGGAAGTATCCTCCAGCGCCGATATCCCGCCGGCTATTTTTGCGAGGGGGGTGCGGAGTTCATGGCCGATGACGGACAAGAACGCCTGTTTCATGCGCTCCGTGCTTTTAAGCTGTGAATAGGCCGCTGAAAGTTCTTCCTGCGCGGCGCGCAGTATATTAAGCTCCGAAGATATCCGCCTTTTCTCAAGACACCTGTCCACCGTGGAAAGAAGATTGTCCATGGAAAAAGGTTTTGTCAGGAAATCGTACGCGCCGGCCTTTATTGCCGCAATGGCGTTGCTCAGCGTGGCATCCCCGGTTATCACGATAACATCGCATTGCGGCGCCACTCTTTTAATATGTCCGGTCAGCGCTATGCCGTCCTGCCCGGAGATGTTCAGGTCCATGAATACGATATCGCAGTCTTTCAGCTCGGCTTTCGCGAGGAACTCCTCCGCCGTCCGGAACGGAGTGAACGAGCGCGCGCCGGAAAGCATGCGGGCCAGAACCTTGAGTATGGCCGGATCGTCGTCAACGGCTATCAGCAAAGCTTTTTCTATCATAGGTACATTTGAGCGCCGCATACCGCCTGTCTCCGGTCGCAAAGCGGGAAACCATAATCTACATAATTAGGCGGGCCCGCACAAATATGCAGCGGGCCGGGGCCGCGCAATACTATCGGCGGCTGGTCCCGGCCGGGGCCCGCCGGCGAACTCCGGGCGGAACCTGGCCGGCTACAGGTCCAGCTTTTTCAGCCCCGCCAGCAGCCGGTCGATATCTCCGCGGTCGTTGTATAAGTGCAGGGAAACCCTTATCCCGGCGCCGCGGGCGGCGGTCATTATTTTCATGGCGGCCAGCTTCTCTACCGCTTCGGCGGGCTTCCCGGCCTTGATAATGGTTATGCCCGAGCGCCAGCGCGGGTCCAGCGGGGTAGCTATCTCCGCCCCGGCGGCCCGCAGGCCCTTTACCAGGTAGTCGTTAAGTTCGAAGATGCGGCGCTGTATGTTCTTTACGCCGATGCCGCCCAGCAGTTCCAGCGCGGCGCCCAGCGCGAAGATGGAGGGAAAGTGCAGGCAGCCGGCCTCGATGGCGGAGGCCTCTCTTTTCATCACGCGCGCTTTGTTGTCCATCCGTTCGGGGGCGGCCACGCTCCGCCAGCCGGCTTCCGGGAAGGTTATGGCCGCCAGCCGCCGCTGCGCCGCGTAAAGCCCGGCCGCGCCGTAGCCGGCCATGGTCCATTTGAAGCAGGAGAAGACCATAAAATCTATGCCGGCCTTTTTTACGTCCACGGGCATGGCGCCCAGCGCCTGCGTGGCGTTCACCACGAAGATCACCCCGCGCCGGCGGCACAGCCGGCCGACCGCCTCCAGGTCCTGCCTGAAGCCGGTGCGGTACTGCACATAGCTGGTCACTAATATCTTTATATCCTTGGTAAAGCCGCGCTCTATGTTCTCCAGGGTGTAAACGCCGTTCTCCGGCTTTATGAACTTTACCTTGAAGCCCGTGTTCAGCCAGGGCAGCGTCGAGGAGGGGAATTCGTCCTCCATGGTAAGCACTGTGCCGCGGCCTTTGAGCGCGCCGGCCACCAGGCTCATGCCGTGCGAGGTGTTCAGCGTAAAAGCCACCTCAGCGGGGGCGGCGTTAATAAAGGCCGCCAGGCGCGCGCGGGTCTCCTCCAGGCGTATAAGCCAGCGGTCCCAGTACGCGTCCCCGTGTTCCAGCGCTTCGCTGTAATAGCGCGCGCCGGCGGCGGCTACGGGCCGCGCCAGCGGGGCGCCGCCGGAGGCGTTGAGAAAAGTGTATTTTTTAAGAGCGGGGAACAGCGCGCGGTAAGCGGCCCAGTCTATGGTTTTCATAGCCGTATTATATCAAACGGCGCGATAGAACCGTGTCACAACGCCTGCGGACTTCTTTAGCTTCCGCGCCGTTAAATATGTTTTAATTACACGGCACGCTATTCCCGGAATATGCGGTTGAACCCCTGTCTTTTATGGATCAAGAAAACCCCACCGTTAAAACTATCCGCGCTTTGAAAAAATTCTATGCTTTTCTGGAAGAAGACCGCCGCAGAGCCATGGTCTTCGTGTTCGCCGCCATGTTCTGCGTGGGCTCCCTGGATTATGTTACCGGCGAGGAATACAGCTTTTCCGTCTTTTACCTGATCCCTATTTCCTTCGCCGCCTGGAGCATGGGCCTGAAGACCGCTATCGCGGTTTCGCTCGCGAACGCCGCGGTCTGGGTGGGGATAGACTTCCTTATAGACCACCAAAAATACGGGTATTCGCAGGTCTCCTACTGGAACTCGCTGGTCGGCTGCGGTTTTTTCGTTACGGTCTCCGTCCTGGTCTGGAAGCTTAATAGAACCCTGAAACGGGAGAAAGCGGTCTCGGAACTGAAGACCAGGATGATCTCCTTCGTAAGCCATGAGATCAATAATTCCATGGCAAGCATGAACATCGCGCTGGCGCTGCTTCAGGAGGAGAACCTGTCGTCTTCCCCGGAGCGAAGAAAAGAGCTGTACGAGATACTTGCCAGCGTCTATTCCGTTATAAGGCAGACGTCCCTGAACTTCCTCAACCAGGCCCGCATGCAGGAGGGGCGGCTCGTTATGGAGAAAAGGCCGACCGATCCCCGGAAAATAATGTCCGATACCGCCGAGCTGATGCGCCCTCTGGTGGCGGAAAAACAGCTGCGCCTGGGAGTAAGCAGGCCGGACACCCCGGTATTCGTGCTGGCCGATCCGGACGCGCTGCTCCTGGTGATAACCAACCTGGTGGGCAACGCCGTTAAATATACCCCTAAGAACGGCAGCATCTCCCTGCGGTTCGTTGCCGGCCCGGCGGAGGCGCTGTTCGAAGTGGAGGATACCGGCATAGGGATGAACGAAGAGGAACTGAAGCAGATACAGGCCCCGTACTACCGTACCGAAGCCGGCAAAAAAAAGGCCAAAGGCTTCGGGATAGGGCTTAACCTATGCAGGGAGATAATACAGGCGCACGGCAGTTCGCTGAAGATTGAAAGTAAAGAAGGGGCAGGCACCAGGATCGGTTTCAGCCTTCCTGTTCAGCATTAAGTCCGGAGAAAGGAAGGCGAGCTTCCAGGCCGCCGATTAAACTGTTTCTTCGCGGTACCGCGCCGCGCCGCCCGGATCCCGCGTTTTTTAAGGAATATGATCAACCGATGAGATTCCCTTTCGCGAAGCTGCTCCCGTCCCTGGTCAGACAGGGGGTAAAGTCCCAGGCGGCCGTGCTGTCGGCCAGCGACCGCCGGCTGCTGGACACCTGCGCCCTTTCTCCGGAGAAGGCCATGGCCGGGCTTGGAACTTCCATGGACGGCCTGCGCGAAGCCGAGGTGGAAGCCGCCAGGGAGCGCCACGGGTTCAACGCCCTTTCCCGCAGAGAAAAAAAATTCTTCGTTTTCGAGATCCTGGAGCGGTTAAAGAACCCGCTGGCGGTCCAGCTGCTGCTGATCGGCGGCATCTCGCTCTGGATGGGGGATACCCGCTCCGCCGTGGTGGTGGGCGCGATGGTCTTTCTCAGCGTTATCCTTTCCTATGTGCAGGAAACCCGCTCAGGCCGTGCCGTTGAACAGCTGCAGAAGATGGTGCAGGCCAATACCCTGGTCATCCGCGGCGGCAAGGAACTGGAGATCCCCACCGTGGAACTGGTCCCGGGCGACCTGGTGGTGCTGTCCGCCGGGTCTATAATCCCCGCCGACCTCCGCCTGGTGGCGGCCAAGGACTTTTTTCTCAGCCAGTCGGCGCTTACCGGCGAAGCCATGCCGATAGAAAAGTCCGCGGAGCTGGCCGGCCCGGCGCCCGCGGCCGTTATCGAACTTCCCAACGCCTGCTTCCAGGGCAGCCATGTGGTGAGCGGCTCCGCGCGCGGCGTGGCCGTTAACACCGGAGAAAGCACCTACCTGGGCTCCATCTCCGCCAAGCTGGCCGGGCAGAAACCGCAGACCAGCTTCGACAGGGGCATCCAGGACTTCACCTGGCTGATGATCCGCTTCATGGTGGTGATGGTCAGCTGCGTCTTCCTGATAGTCGGGCTGACCAAAGGCAACTGGCTGGAAGCGCTCCTGTTCGCGATGTCCGTGGCGGTCGGTCTCACCCCGGAAATGCTGCCGATGATACTCACCGTGAACCTCTCCAAGGGCGCGCTGGTGATGTCGAAGAAGAAGGTGATCGTAAAGCGCCTGAACTCCATACAGAATTTCGGCGCGATAGATATTCTCTGCACCGATAAGACCGGCACCATAACGCAGGACCGGATCGTGCTGGAAAAGTTCGTGGACGTGGCCAACCGCTCCAGCGAGGACGTGCTGCGCTACGCCTACATGAACAGCTATTACCAGACGGGGCTCAGGAACCTGCTGGACCGCTCCATCCTTTCCCACACGGAGTTGGACGTGGAGAAGACCTGCAGGAAAGTTGACGAGATCCCGTTCGACTTCCAGCGCAAGCGCATGTCGGTAATCATAGAGTACGAAGATTCCCACGTGCTGATAACGAAGGGCTCGGTGGAGGACGTCTACAGCGCCTGCGGCTCCTGCCAGCTCGACGACGAGGTGCTGCCGCTGATAGACGTGATGAAGCGCGACCTGATGGAGGAGTACGAGCGCCTTTCGAAGGAAGGCTACCGGGTACTGGCGGTGGCTTACAAGGAATTCCCCAAAGATAAGACCGTTTTCGGAGTGCAGGACGAGGGGGACCTGGTGCTGCTCGGTTACCTCGCGTTCTTCGACCCGCCCAAGGATTCCGCGGCGAAAGCGCTGGCGGGCCTGGAGCGCATGGGCGTGGCCATAAAGATCCTCACCGGCGACAACGAGCTGGTAACCGCTAAGATCTGCGGCGACGTGGGGCTGGACTCCGGCAGCGTGATAACCGGCGGCCAGCTGGCGGCCCTGGACGAAGCGGGCGCGGCGGCCGCGGCGGAGAAGCACACGGTGTTCGCCAGGCTTTCCCCGGCGCAGAAAGAGCAGGTCATAGCCGCGCTGCAGAAGGCGGGGCACGTGGTGGGCTACATGGGCGACGGGATAAACGACGCGCCGGCCCTGAACCTGGCGGACGTGGGCATTTCCGTGGATACCGCCGTGGACGTGGCCAAGGAGTCCGCGGATATCATCCTGCTGGAAAAGAACCTGATGGTGCTGGAGGAGGGGATAATAGAGGGGCGCAGGGTTTTCGGCAACATCACCAAGTATATCAAGATGGGCGCCAGTTCCAACTTCGGCAACATGTTCAGCGTGGTGGGCGCAAGCTGCTTCCTCCCCTTCCTGCCCATGCGCCCGGTCCAGATCCTCGGCAACAACCTCCT
>JAPLKJ010000169.1 GCA_026388125.1 Elusimicrobiota bacterium | reverse complement strand
TTATTGAGGAACACGACGAGGTGAGGCACGTTGACCTGGCGGGCCAGCAGCACGTGCTCGCGCGTCTGCGGCATGGGGCCGTCGGCGGCGGACACCACAAGAATGGCTCCGTCCATCTGCGCGGCGCCGGTGATCATGTTCTTAACATAGTCGGCGTGGCCCGGGCAGTCGATGTGCGCGTAATGGCGCTTGTCGGTAGCATATTCGACGTGGGAAACGGCGATGGTCACCGTCTTTGATTCGTCGCGTACCGTGCCGCCTTTCGTTATTTCGGCGTAAGACCGCAGGTTGGCCAGGCCCTTTTCGGACTGGACCTTCACCAGCGCGGTGGTAAGAGTGGATTTGCCGTGGTCAACGTGGCCGATGGTACCTACGTTAACGTGGGGCTTGCTTCTGTCGAACTTTGCTTTTGCCATTTTTTTCTCCTAAGTTGTGCTTGCTTTACTTCGGTCCGCCGGCTTTGCCGACCGGCGGTCCAAATTTACTTCGCGTCGGCGGCCGCGGCGGCGGTCCGGGTCTCTATCACGGACTTCGCAATGTTGGGCGGCACCTCTTCGTAGTGGCTGGGCTCCATGGTGAAGCTGGCCCGGCCCTGCGAAAGGGAGCGCACCGAGGTGGCGTAGCCGAACATTTCCGACAACGGCACGGTGCCCTTTACGGAGCGCGCGTTGCCGCGGTTGGACATTTCGGTTATCTTGGCGCGGCGGCTGGACAGGTCGCCTATCACGTCGCCCATGTTGGCTTCGGGCGTGGTCACGTCTATTTTCATGATGGGCTCGAGCAGGTACGCGCTGGCCTTGCGGCAGGCGTCCTTGAACGCCATGGCGCCGGCTATCTTGAAGGCCATTTCGGAGGAGTCCACGTCGTGGAAGGAGCCGTCGAACAGCGTCACCTTTATGTCCACCACGGGGAAGCCGGCCATTACGCCGGTATCCAGGGATTCGCGCACGCCTTTTTCCACGGCGGGGATGAATTCCTTGGGGATGCGGCCGCCCTTGATGTTGTCTACGAACTCGAAGCCTTTGTTCATTTCCTGCGGCTCTACGGTAAGCCACACGTGGCCGTACTGGCCATGGCCGCCCGACTGGCGGATGAACTTGCCTTCCTGCTCCACTTTCTTCTTGATGGATTCGCGGAAAGCCACCTGCGGCCGGCCGACGTTCGCCTGCACGCCGAATTCGCGCTTGAGGCGGTCCACGATGATGTCGAGGTGGAGTTCGCCCATGCCCGAGATGATGGTCTGGCCGGTCTCTTCGTCGGTCTTGATGCGGAAGGTCTGGTCCTCTTCGGCCAGTCGGCCCATGGCCAGGCCCATCTTCTGCTCGTCCTCCTGGGACTTCGGCTCGATGGAGATCTGGATGACCGGCTCGGGGAAGTTCATGCCTTCCAGCGTAATAACGTGTTCGGGATCGCAGATGGTCTCGCCCACGGTGGCGCTCTTGATGGCCACGGTGGCGGCAATGTCGCCGGCCGAGATCTCTTTGATCTCAGCGCGCTTGTCGGCGTGCATCCGCAGGATACGGCCTATGCGCTCCTGCGTTTTCTTGCGGGCGAAGTACACGGTGTCGCCGGGCTTAAGGGTGCCGGAATACACGCGGAAGAACGTCAGCTTGCCCACGAAGGGGTCGGGCTGTATCTTGAACAGCAGCGCGGCGAACGGCGCTTTGGGGTCGGCCGCGCGCTCGGTCTCTTTGCCCAGTTCGTCCACGCCTTTTATGGCGGGCACGTCCAGCGGGCCGGGCAGGTAATCTATGATGGCGTCCAGCATGGGCTGCACGCCTTTGTTCTTGTAGGACGAGCCGCACAGCACGGGGAAGAACTTGTTGGCCAGCGTCCCTACGCGGATGGCGGCCTTCAGCTCGGGCACGGTGAAATTATGGTCGCCGGCCAGGAACTTCGTCATTATCTTGTCGTCGAAGTCGGCCAGCTTCTCCACCAGGTGGTCACGGTACTTCTGGGAGATCTCCTTCATGTCCTCGGGGATCTCCACTTCGTCGAAATGCGCGCCCAGGTCGTCGCCTACCCAGATCAGGGCTTTCATCTTCACCAGGTCCACGAGGCCTTTGAAAGTCTCGGTAACGCCTATCGGGAGCTGTATGGGGGCGGCGTTCGCGCCCAGCTTCTCCACAATGGACTCGGCCGACATATAGAAGTCCGCGCCGATGCGGTCCATCTTGTTCACATAAGCCACGCGGGGCACGTGGTAGCGGTCGGCCTGGCGCCACACGGTCTCGCTCTGGGGCTCCACGCCCTGCACGCCGTCGAACACGGTTACCGCGCCGTCGAGCACGCGCAGAGAGCGCTCCACTTCGGCGGTGAAGTCCACGTGGCCCGTGGTGTCGATGATATTGATGATGTAGTCCTGCCAGGTGGTGCTGATGGCGTCGGCGTTGATGGTTATGCCGCGCTCGAGCTACTGGGGCATCCAGTCGGTGGTGGTGTTGCCGTCGTGCACCTCGCCTATCTTATGGGACTTGCCTGTGTAATAAAGAATGCGCTCGGTGGTGGTGGTTTTGCCCGCGTCGATGTGGGCTATGATCCCGGTGTTGCGTACTTTGTGTAGGTCGAAGTCTGCCATAATGTCCTTGAAGAGCTTGGATGTAAATTAAGAAACCGGAGCGCCGGGCGGCCGTTACCTAAGGCAGCCAAGCTGCCAGGCCGCCCGGCTCACCAGTGGTTTACCAGCGGTAATGCGCGAAGGCCCTGTTGGCTTCCGCCATTCTGTGGGTATCCTCGCGTTTCTTGAAGGCGGCGCCTTCTTTTTTGTACGCGAGAAGAATTTCTTCGGCCAGGTGCTCGGCCATCGGGCGGCCCTTGCGGTCGCGCGCGGCGTTGAGCATCCAGCGCATGGCCAGCGTGCTGCTGCGGGCCGGGCGCACTTCTATGGGCACCTGGTAGTTGGCGCCGCCTACGCGGCGGGCCTTCACTTCCAGGATGGGGCGCACGTTTTCGATGGATTTGGTGAACACCATCAGCGCGTCTTCCTTGGTCTTCTCGGCCACTATAGCCAGCGCGTCGTAAACGATGCGCTCGGCCACGGTCTTCTTGCCCTGGAAATTCAGCCTGTTAACGAAGCGGGAGATCAATACGGAATTGAACTTGAAATCCGGCGGCGGGGCGTCTCTTCTGTCGCGGGGTCTTAAACCTTTTCTTGGCATAGTGTTTGTTCCAATCCTTTACTTTTTATTCAACGGCCGGGCGGTAACGGGGAGCCTTGCGGCTCCCTGCGTCCGGCTTACGGCCTTATTTCCTGGATTCAGCGCCCTTCCTGCCGGGAGCTCTCACGCCCTTGGGGCGTTTGGCGCCGTAGCAAGAGCGGCTCTGCTGCCTGCCTTCCACGCCGGACGCGTCCAGCGCGCCGCGGATGATGTGGTAGCGTACGCCGGGCAGGTCTTTCACGCGGCCTCCGCGCACCATCACAATGGAATGTTCCTGCAGGTTATGCCCCACGCCCGGGATGTAGGCGGTTACTTCCTGCTTGGAGGTAAGCTTCACGCGGGCCACTTTGCGCAGGGCCGAGTTGGGCTTCTTGGGGGTAGTGGTGTACACCCGGGTGCAGACGCCGCGGCGCTGCGGGCACGACATCAGGGCGGGGGCCTTGCTGAAGGTCTTCAGCGCGGTCCTGCCGTGCCTGATAAGCTGATTGATTGTAGACATTAACTGCTCCTTATTTTGCTTTCGCGTCGGCCTTTTCGGCCTTCGCGGCTTTAGCGGCGGCTTCCGCCTGCTCCGCCTCTTCTGCGTCTTCGGCATCTTCACAAAGCTTACGCGTGGCGAACCCGCTGCCGGCGGGTACCAGATGTCCTATTATAACATTTTCCTTGAGGCCTTTTAAATAATCCACCTTGCTGGTGGTGGCCGCATCGGTAAGCACGCGCGTAGTTTCCTGGAAGCTGGCCGCCGAGATGAACGATTCCGAGGCCAGCGAGGCCTTCGAAATACCCAGCAGCACGGGCTCGCCCTGGGCGGGCTCGTGGCCGGTCTTGGCGGCTATTTCGTTCTCTTTCTTGAAGCCCGCCTTGTTCACTATCTCGCCCTTCAGCAGGGTGGTGCCGCCGGGCTCGGTAACCTTCACGTTGGACAGCATCTGGCGCACAACGATCTCGATGTACTTGTCGTTGATATTAACGCCCTGCAGCCGGTACACTTCCTGGATGGCGTCCACAATGTAGTTCTGCACTTCCTTCACGCCTTTTACGGAGAGCAGGTCGTGCATGTCCACGGCGCCGTCGGTGAGGGCCTCGCCCACCGCCACGCGGTCGCCTTCGTACACTACCAGGTGCTTGCCGTAGGGTATCGGGTACGCCTCAACCTGGCCGGTCTCCTCGTTCTTCACGGAAACCTCTACCAGGCCCTTGGCGGTGGTGCCCAGGCTTACCAGGCCTTCGATCTTGGTGATGATGGCGGCGTTCTTGGGCCTGCGCACCTCGAAGAGCTCGGCCACGCGGGGCAGACCGCCCGTGATGTCCTTGGTCTTGGAAGTGTCGCGGTGGATCTTGGCTATAACGTCGCCCTTCTTCACCTCTTCGCCGGGTTCCACAATGATGATGGTGTCGGTGGGCAGCGTGTAGGAGCCGGCCACGCGGGCGCCTTCGTCCACGGTCAGGCGCGGGTTGCGCCGGGTGCCGCGGTGCTCGATGATCTTGCGCTCGATGATGCCGGTCACCTTGTTGCGCTCTTCGTGCAGCGTAACGCCTTCCTTGATGTCGAGGTACTGGGCCTTACCGTCGAACTCCGTGATGATGGGCACGGTATGCGGGTCCCACTCGGCTATCAGGTCGCCGAACTTCAGGCCGGCCTTGTCGGAGATGTGGATGCGCGCGCCGTAGCTGATCTTCAGGTCCTCGGCGGGGAATTTCTTGGCGTCGGCGTACTTGATGCTGATGATGGCGCCGCGGCTGATCACGATCTCGTGGCCGTCGCGGTTGGTAACGGTGCGCACGTCGCGGAACGTGGCCTTGCCGTCGGCTTTCGCCTTGGCTTCGGAACGCTCGATGATGCGCGACGCCGTACCGCCGATGTGGAACGTCCGCAGGGTGAGCTGCGTGCCGGGTTCGCCGATGGACTGCGCGGCTATGATGCCTACCGCTTCGCCCGCTTCCACCAGGTAGCCGGTGGCCAGGTTCTGGCCGTAGCACTTGGCGCAGATGCCGATGTCGGCCTCGCAGGTGAGCACGGAGCGCACGAACACTTCCTCGATCTTCGCCTTCTCTATTTCGGAGGCGTGTTTCGGGGTTATCAGCTCGTTGGCTTTAACTATGGTATGGGTCTTGCCTTCGGCGTCGGTGAACTTGACGTCCTCCAGCGTAACGCGGCCGGTGATGCGGTCCGTAAGAGGCTCTATCACCTCGTCGCCGCTTACCAGCGCTTTCATTTCCACGCCGTTGATGGTGCCGCAGTCGTGCGTGGTGATAACCACGTTATGGCCTACGTCCACCAGGCGGCGGGTAAGGTAGCCGGCGTCGGCCGTTTTCAGGGCGGTGTCGGACAGACCTTTGCGTCCGCCGTGCGTGGAGATGAAGTATTCCAGCACGGTCAGGCCTTCGCGGAAGTTCGACAGAATGGGGTTTTCGATAATTTCACCCACGCCGCCGGTCAGCTTCTTCTGGGGCTTGGCCATCAGACCGCGCATGCCGGCCAGCTGTTTAACCTGCTGGCGGGAACCGCGGGCGCCGGAGTCGGCCATCATGAAGATGGAGTTGAAGCGCGCCTCCTTGGGGTCGTACTTCTGCTTCTCGCGCTTCTGCATTTCCGCGAACATCATGTCGGCCACTTTGTCGTTGACGTTGGTCCAGATGTCGATGATCTTGTTGTAGCGCTCGTTCTCGGTGATCAGGCCGTCCTTGGCCTGGTCGCCGATGGCGCGCACTTCTTTCTGGGCGCGGGTTATCAGGCCGGCCTTGTCGGCGGGCACGCTCATGTCGGCTATGGAGATGCTTATGCCGGACAGCGTGCAGTAATGGAAGCCCAGGTTCATCAGGCGGTCCAGCAGCAGCACGGTCTCGTGATGCCCCACTTCGGGGTTCTTGTAGCTTTCGTCCACCAGGTTGGAAAGGTCTTTTTTATTTATGGCCTTGTTGTACCTGGCGCTGGGCGTTTTTTCGGGCAGCACGTCGAAGAAGATCAGGCGGCCTACGGTAACGTAGTCCTTCCACTGCGCGGGCTTCTTCCAGGTCTTCTCTTCCTTGTCGTAGTCCACCGAGGTCTCGGGGGAGGTTTCGTTGATCACGCGCACTTTAATTTTAGCGTGCAGGTCAACCAGGCCGTGCTGGTTGGCGGTAAGGGCTTCTTCCTTGTCGTTGAAGAACTTGCCTTCGCCCATTTCGCCGTCTTTCACTTTGGTAAGGTAGTTAACGCCCAGCACCATGTCGTGCGAGGGGGTGGCCATCGGGCGGCCGGAGGCCGGCGACAGGATATTATTGGTGGCCATCATCAGCATGCGCGCTTCCATCTGCGCTTCCTGGCTGATGGGTACGTGCACGGCCATCTGGTCGCC